>JAQBHM010000274.1:0-3134 GCA_032127795.1 Bacteroidales bacterium
GGCAATATTGTTCATTATTGAAATTGATGCCCTGCATATCTGGTCTCTGAAACTAAAATCCCTTGAAGTATTAAAAATAGCGTACAAACTCAATGTCAACTCTTTTGACTTTTGCCAGGCAATAATATCTTCAAATCTGGAAATTATCATCCTGCGCTTCTAAACATTAGACATTTGACATTCAACATTTGACATTACAGACATTCGACTTATTCCCAATTCAGGATGACCTTTCCGCAGTTCCCTTCTTCCATCACATCAAATCCTTTCTGGAAGTCATCGATATGAAAGCGGTGAGTGATAATGGGTTCGAGGTCAATGCCACCGATAATCATCATCTGCATTTTATACCATGTCTCCCACATCTCGCGTCCGTAAATGCCTTTTAGCGTGAGAGCCTTAAAGATTATATCGCTCCATGGCACCTCGAAATTGGAGGGTAGTATTCCGAGTAGTGAAATATTTGATCCGTTGTACATGTTTTCAATCATCTCGCAGAAGGCGGCAGGCGATCCTGACATCTCAAGGCCTACGTCAAAGCCTTTCATATTGAGCGGTTCAAGCACATCATGGATCTTTTCGCCTTTTCTGGGATTGACAACCATTGTTGCGCCCATCTTCTTTGCTATATCAAGCCTGTAGTCGCTGAGATCGCTTGCCACTATGTGGCGTGCGCCTGAAAAGCGGGCTATAGCCACCGCCATGCTTCCTATGAGTCCTGATCCGGTTATCAGCACATCTTCTCCCAGCAGCGGAAAGGCAAGAGCTGTATGAGTGGCATTGCCGAAGGGATCCATTATGGCGGCCCATTCATCGGGGATACGGTTATCCAGGAGGATGACGTTTCTTGCTGGCACTTTTACATATTCGGCAAAGGAGCCGTCTATGTGAACACCTATCCCGACGGTATTTTCGCATACATGTTCTCTGCCGCGGCGGCAGTTACGGCATACGCCGCAGAAAAGGTGTCCCTCACCCGTCACCCTGTCGCCTACCTTTACATTGGTCACCCCCGGGCCTATGGCTTCTACGTTACCCATGTATTCATGACCGATGGTCATCGGAACTTTTATTGTTTTCTGCGCCCATTCATTCCATTCATAGATATGCAGATCGGTACCGCAGATGGCTGATTTTCTGACCTTGATAAGGACATCATTATATCCTATCTCAGGAACGGGAACTTCCTGCATCCACAGGCCTTTGGCTGCCTTAGCCTTGACAAGAGCTTTCATCTTACTCATATACTCAGTGATAATTGATATTTACAAAGTAAAATTACTATAATTATAGGTGATAAATCCTGATTTTTATTAGGTCGCAGAAGTTACCCTCTCTTTATTTATCTTTGCCAGGTCACATATCACATACTCAAATGACAGACAGAAAAGTACGTGTACGTTTTGCTCCCAGCCCTACAGGACCTCTCCATATAGGAGGTGTCCGGACCGCTCTCTATAACTATCTTTTTGCCAGGAAGAATAACGGCGTATTCATACTGCGCATTGAAGACACTGACCAGACGCGGTATGTCAGCGGGGCTGAAGAATATATCATTGAGGCGCTGGAATGGGCAGGGATAAAGATTGATGAGGGAGTGCGCGAAGGCGGTCCTCATTCACCTTACAGACAGAGCGAGAGAAAAGATATTTACCGTCATTATGCTGACCTGCTTATTGAAAAAGGTGACGCTTACTATGCCTTTGACACGCAGGAGGAGCTTGAGATACTCAGAACGGAACATGAATCACGCGGAGAGACCTTCAATTATGGTTGTATAACCCGCATGGGCATGTGCAATTCACTGACGATGAGTTCTGAGGAAGTCGATGCCAGGCTGGGGTCGGGAGAACATTATGTTGTCAGGTACCGTATGGCTGAGCATGAAGATATTTTCTTTTCGGATATCATCCGGGGCGATATGGTTGTCAATACCTCCACCCTTGATGACAAGGTGCTCTTCAAATCAGACGGGATGCCCACATACCACCTGGCAAATATTGTTGATGATCACCTCATGGATATATCGCACGTCATCCGTGGTGAAGAGTGGCTGCCGTCATTGCCTCTTCATGTACTATTATACCGTTCTTTTGGATGGATTTCCCCTCAGTTCGCACACCTGCCTCTGTTGCTGAAGCCTACGGGCAAAGGCAAACTGAGCAAACGCGACGGAGACAAGATGGGTTTCCCTGTCTTCCCGCTTTACTGGCCTTACGGGGAGACTGCCCGCGGATACCGTGAAGACGGATACTTTCCGGAGGCCTTTGTCAATATGCTTGCACTCCTGGGATGGAACCCCGGTACGGAACAGGAGATATTTACGATGGATGAGCTTGTAGAGGCCTTTACAATAGATAGAGTAGGCAAATCCGGTTCACGGTTTGACCCGGAGAAGGCCAGATGGTTCAATACCCAGTATTTTCAGATGAGAAGTACTGAAGAGCTTGCCTCTCTCTTCATGCCCCTGGTGAATGCAAAGGGCTTTCTTCCTTCAGATGATGATCTCATCAGGGTTGTTGCCCTTGTCAGGGAGCGCGCGGGATTTGTCACTGACCTCTGGAAAGAGTCTGACTTCTTTTTTGTGGCCCCGGAGACCTATGATCAGGAAGTCTTAAGAAAAAGATGGAATGAGAGCTCGCCGGCACTTATCAGAGCACTCCTTGATGCGGTGAAAAGTATTGACCCCTTTACTGCAGAAAACAGCGAACGCATTGTCAAGGATTGGATTGGGGTAAACGGCCATAATACGGGTACAGTGCTGAATCTCTTCAGGCTGCTTATTGTTGGAGCCTCCCGCGGGCCGCACCTGTTCGATATTATTGGATGGATAGGCAAGCAAGAGACACTGCGCCGACTTGAAAACGGACTCAATCACCTTGCTCAGGGTAAGTCATGAATATTGGGAAGGAGATAGAATTCATCGATTTCCACACCCATCGCGCTGCAGGCACTCCGGATACTGTTGCAGTGGTTAACCTTTTGGCCGGAGAGGATGTTCCGCTGACATTCAAGCACAATACCCTTTTTTCTGCCGGCATTCACCCATGGTATATAGCAGCAGAGAGACTCGCAGAGATCAAGACAGAGTTGATACTCACTATGGCACATCCTCATGTGATCTTAATCGGAGA
>JAQBHM010000275.1:0-7819 GCA_032127795.1 Bacteroidales bacterium
AGATCAAACCGCATCAAGCAATATATCATTGATAATTACGTCTTTAACCTTGACCTCGAGACCTGGGGCCTGACTGACAAGGAGAGAGAGATAGGCAGGTTCAGTGAGTTCTTTGACACTGAATTGCTCAAAACCTCTAATGCTCTTTTCGGTTACGAGGGTGACAAATACTACTTCAGCATAGATATCAGGAAACATTTCGGGCTTGACAAATACAACAGTTCGGTCATCCCATACTGGAAGACTGAGACTGTTGAAGCAATGACTGCCTTCAGGTACAAGGAGCATTTTTCCAACGGAGCCGGTGAATGCGTCAGCCTGGCAGCCCTGTACGCTGCTGCGATGTTCATCGTGGGAGGCATTCCCCTTGAAAAGCTGTTTCTGATGGCTACACCCCTTCACTCGCAGAACTTCATTGATGAAAAAGATGGGTTGATAACCAATAATCGCCGCATTATGACCAGGAACATGTGGTTTAACGGCACCTCTCTTTCAGAAAAGGCCCGACGGGCACTTGAAAATGAAAAAGTGACAATTGTTTCTCATATATCCGGTCATATTCATACCTCGTTTGAACGGGCTACAATCGACAGGGAGGCTTATGAAAATTTCCTGCAGAAGCTTTCCAACTTTGTTTCTTCGCCCCTGACTCCTACAATATTCATTAATTTCCTGAGATTCAAGTCAGAATATAAGTGCCTGTTCCAGTATAAATATATCAAATCGGGTGTCGGATACTATGTGACCCTCGAAAAACTCTTTGAGTATGAACATTCTTCAAAATACAGTGTGAATGCCGATACTCGAGACAAACTTCTTGCTGATCTTGACGGTGAGGAGTTTTTCCTTGAGCCTGTCAACGGTAAGATATTGCTCAATGATGTTGAGGATTTCCTGAAACAGCATCTCGATTCTGATCCAAAGACAATTGAAAAGGATTTTTTCAGCAGGTACAAGACTGACCATGTTGATTGTGTTCACAGGATGTTCAGGGACATATGTGATTTCATCATTACCAGGCCACAGCTTCCCTCACTTTCGGAAAAGATCTTTGAAAAAGAGGCCCATCCTGAGATAGCCGTTTCGGACACCAGGGAAGAGATAATCAAAAAGGTGATCTCTGCATCAGAGTATTCAGAAATGGCCCTGCTGACGCTCTTTGCATACAGGGACATGGAAAGAGTTGACTGGAAGCCTTTTATCAAAGCTGCTGTTGAACGAAACCCTGTTTGCCATCCGCATATTGCGGGGATGGTTCCGGAAGAGATCTACAATATTGTTTCCGGATTGAAGAACAAGTCAATATATGACGGTGGCCGTCTTTCGCAGCCTGACGAGGTATGGAACTTCCGCAGGGGCGATGGTGCGGAGAAGGTATTCCTGATGGCTGATGCTCTCCTCCATCTGCATCCTGACGCTGAAATTGCTATTAATATCAATGGTGAAAAAGCGGTTTTGACCTTCGACAAAAAGGACTACCCGTTTGAAACTTCAAAGGGCCATAATAAATCCATAATCATAAAGGGCAACAATTACTCGGTGAGCTGAAAAGATGCAGTTCAGTGAAAGACTATCTCCCTGACAACATCCTCTCCTGCTTCATTATTAAGCTTCTCACGCAGAGCTTCGCGCAGCATCATAAGTTCATTCTTTACAACTGATGATGTGAGATAGACATGAAGCACTCCATCCCTGATATAAATCTTTTTGGTACGGGCAGTGATGACCTTCCCTGTTATGGAACTCCAGAGGTTGATGACAGAAGCTTCGCGAAGCTTGGGGCCTATGCGGTACTCCTGTATCAGGTCATTGAGCACCTCCTTCATTGAAAGGGTCTTATTACGCCGCATTGTTTTACTTTTTCCCGTTTCTTATCTCTTCCTCAATGCCGTTCCGTCCTATACGGTAAAGTCGGAAGTCAACACCTGTATTGTCAAGGATACGGTGTACCCTCTCCTGCTGGGTGTCTGTTACGAACACCTGTCCAAACTCATCTGAACCAACGAGTCTGATTATCTCCTCCACCCTGCTCTCGTCAAATTTATCAAATATGTCATCAAGGAGAAGGGCGGGATAAAAGCCGTTCATACGGCTTATGTAGGCGAATTTAGCCAGCTTGAGAGCCACCAGGAACGATTTCTGCTGTCCCTGTGAAGCCATTGTCTTTGCAGGATGACCGTCTATTTCAAATGCCAGGTCATCACGGTGAACACCTGTGACCGTGTACTGCAGCAACCGGTCCTTTTCTCTTGAAGAGGCCAGCTGCGATGCATAGTCAGTGGAGGAGAGATGTGATTTATATCTTATGTTCACCTCTTCGGCACTGCGAGATATGCGTGAATAGTAAGATGAAAACAGTGGCAGGATGTTCGCGGTGAGCGTTTTCCTGGCCTTATGAATTACTTCGGCAGCAGGGATCATCTGTTCATCATAGAGGTCCAGCATACTTTCAGAGTCATATCCTCCGTCTCTCAGCACCCTGTTACGCTGCAGCAAAGTCTTGTTATACCTCATCTGTGCCTCAAGGTAGTCAGGGTCATACTGGCTGATAATCATATTCAGAAACCGCCGGCGCTCTTCACTGCCTTCGGTTATCAGTGTGCTGTCTGCGGGTGAGACCATCACAACAGGATACCTTCCCACATGATCCGACATCCTGGAATACTCCTTCCCGTTACGTTTGAAGACCTTGGGCTTCTGCTTCTGGAATGCACAGAAAAGCTCATCCGTCTCCCCCTCCTTTTCGAACTGTCCTTTAAGGATAAAATAATCTTCCCCGTGTCTTATGCTGAGAGTATCAGAGTTGTTGAAAAAGCTCTTCGTAAGCGAAAGATAATGTACCGCATCAAGAATATTGGTCTTGCCTACCCCGTTATTGCCCACAAAACAGTTGAACCTGGGCGAAAAATCCAGTGATGCTGCTTCATAGTTCTTGAAATTTGTCAGTTCTATTCTGGTGAGATGCATGTGCCGTAATTTCAGCATTTAAGAACACAAAGGTAAGAAAAGATACGGCTGTGACAATCCTTTGCCGACACCCGTACCAAGGCCGGCAAATTACACTCACCCTTCCATACGCATTTTTTTAACCTTTTATTTTATAATAAGACGGGAAATACTACTTTTGCGGAGTTATTTTTTGACCTGTAATAGTATAATATTGATATGACTAAGAAAAAAGATACCAAGGGGATCGAGAATGTTGAACAGACACTGACTCAAACAGAACAATTTCTTGAAGAGAACTATAAACCGATGCTGTACGGGCTCATCGGGCTTGTCGTGCTTGTCGGTATTTTCTGGCTCGGAAGAATGTATCTGAACAATCAGAATAAAGAGGCTCAGAGCCAGATGTTCATGGCAGAACAGTACTTCTCACAGGACTCCATGAGACTGGCGCTTTACGGCAATGGCAACGATCTGGGTTTCATAGATATAGCCAAAGATTACAAAATCACCAAGTCAGGCAAGCTTGCCAACTTCTACGCTGGCACATGTTTAATTCATCTTGGTGAATTTGAACAGGCAATAGAATATCTTGAAAAATATTCAATCAGTGACGAGATACTTGCTCCCGAGGCCAAAGGTCTCATTGGTGATGCCAATGTAGAGCTTGGCAACACTGATAAAGGCATAAAAATGTACCTTGAGGCAGCGGAGCTGGCCGGTAACTCTTTTCACTCCCCGATCTATCTTCTGAAAGCCGGAGCCCTGTATGAAACAGATGGCAATTATAAGGAAGCTCTGACAACTTACGAAAAGATACTTAACAAATACCCTGACAGCAATGAAGGCAAGTCAATTGACAAGTATATTGCAAGGGTAAAGCTTCATATTGACTGACCCTGATCACTATGGCCACCCGGAATCTCTCATCATACGACCCGAAGAGTGTGCCTGATGCGTCAGGAATGAGATTCGGTATTGTGGTGTCAGACTGGAACAGTGAGGTCACTGAGTCATTGCTTGACGGTGCGGTAAAAACACTGGGCCGGCACGGCGTTACTGAAGAAGACATTGTGGTTAAGCATGTCCCGGGGACTTTTGAACTTACCCTGGGAGCACAGTGGCTGTCAGAATATGATGATCTTGACGGAGTAATCTGCCTTGGTTGTGTCATCCAGGGCGAGACACCGCATTTCACATACATCTGCCAGGGAGTGACTCAGGGCATCATGCAGCTTAATCTTGATTACAATATCCCCTTTGTCTTCGGTGTACTTACTACCCTTAACCTGCAGCAGGCTCTGGAGAGAGCGGGCGGCAAACACGGCAACAAGGGCGAAGAGGCTGCTGTAACAGTAATACGCATGGCAGCCCTGCAGAGTGACATGGAGGATTAAAAACCAGATCTCCTTTCATTTAACAGTTCGCCAGGTGACAATCACCTACGGCAGAGTCTCTTATAGGGACAGTAGCTGCACCGGCGGTCAAAGGCAGTCATGGTAAAGGGCTCATCATCTGAGAATATCCTGTCAAGGGTTGCATAAAGACCCTCATCAAAACGTTTCATGACATCATCCCATGCGGCAAGATCAGGTATCATGCCACTGAACCCGGCAAGGTTTGAAGATGGATTAAAATCTTCCGAAGATATCTGCTGTACCCAGTAGATTGCCGGTGATATCACTGTTTCCGGGTATGACTCAGAGAGAACACTGCAGTATAGCAGCGTCTGTAGCAGGGCATCATTCCTTTTTTCCTTATCCTCATTGAAGAGGTCGTCAACAGAGGCCGTTTCATTCTTGGGAGCCCCCGTCTTATAGTCTACCACTCTCATATTGCCGTCAACGGTGTCAATACGGTCTATGACGCCACCCAGCTTTATGCCGATTGCACCGGAACCTCTTTTCAGAGTCAACGGTCGGGCATGCCTGTTCTCCAGATGCTTCAGCACCAGGTTCCCCGTTTCACTGTCAAACCTGAGAACATCCTTCACATACCTCTCAAGGACATCCAGGATTATAACCCCCTTGCCTTCAAGGATGGTCTCCTCTGACCATTTCATCTCACGTGAGGCAGCCTCCCTGACACTCTTCTGTATATGTTCACGATCCGCCATGATCAGCTTTATTCTCTCAGACACCCTGTCAGACTCCAGCAGGGGTTCATAAAGCTCCTTCATCACATCATGAAGTATGTTTCCGAACCTGCGCTGGTCAATATCCTTGTCAAGTTTCTCTTCCTCGGGTATCCCGCATACATACCTGTAATAAAATTTCATCCGGCAGTTAAGCCAGGTGTTCACTGCGCTCGGTGAAAGATATTTGTCTCTCCCTTCGATTATTGCGTACCTCTCACCAAGCAGGCGGGTGTGTCTCTCCTCCCTGGCAAGGGATTCCGGCATTATCCTGCTTCGACCCACGGTGATGTGCATGGTCCTGAATTCAGGATTATATGACGGTTCATATTTCATCTGAATAAGATAGCGGCTCATCTCACCCGAGTTGAGTCCCTGTGCCGTTGAGTTATAAAGGAACCACCCGTGTTCGGGTTTTCGCAGCAGCCTGAAAAAGTGATATGAGTAGATTGACTCATGCTCGTTTATCGTCGGAAGCCCGAAGGCTCTTCTGATATTATACGGAATGAAGGTGTTGTCATAACTCTGATGAGGAAAGATGCCCTCATTCAGTGAAAGGAAGATGATATTCCGGAACTCCAGGGCACGGGTCTCCAGCACTCCCATTACCTGTATTCCTTTGAGAGGCTCACCTGAAAAAGGCACTATGAGCCTCTTGAATACCCTGTCAATAAGCCTGATACAAGTATCTGTATTCAATTCAAGAAAGTACTCGCTGATGAGGTTCCCCAGTTTCACGGTCTCGGCTGATGCAAGTCTTATGTACTCCCTGTCAATGCTCATCTCACGCTTTGAAACGGGGGCATCAAAGGTCCCCGACTCCAGCATTTCGAGGACACCGGTCAGGTAAGCAGGGAATTGCGCTCCTTCCGCCGGGATCATGAACAGATCCCTGACCGGCAATCGCCCGGAAAGAAAATCACTGTCTATCCTGATCATATTTCCCTTTATCATTTCAGATATGACAGCTTCCTCCTCACCGTGTGACAGCAGCTTATAATACTGATGCCTCAGCAGTGAGAGAACATCATCCGTCCTGAATGATACCCTCATGCCGCTTCTTCTGGCTGTCCGTGACAGGATGAAGAGCTGTTTTATGAATGAATAGAGAGGTGTGAATCTGAAAGGGTGTCCCATTGTAACATTTACATCCCCTATCTCGGCCGGCAGGGATGTCAGCACAGGCATAAGCAGCTTTTCATCAGCCAGGATGACTGCGGTATCAGTAAGGTCATCTGTTTGGGCTATTCCCGCCTCCCTGATAATCCGTGGCAGCATCTTGGCCTGGGCAGTGTCTGACGGGGTGTCGGTTATCACCCACCTGCCTCTGTTTTTGGCCGGGAGCCCTCTTCCGGAGTCATCCAGATCATTTCCAAAAGCCCTGATGTTTTCCCTTATGAATAGCGAGGCTTTGTGGTCAGGGTCATTCATAAACTCATGATCATCATCCCAGTAGAAGCGTGCCTGTTGTTTTGACCTCAGGTACCTGAAGAGGCGTTTCTCGCACTCATTGAGGGCATTCAGTCCTGCAATATGCCACGTGAAGCCCGCGGCCACCTCCAGGGTGCCGGCCTCCGCCCTTGAGGCCACATCACGGCACACCATACCATTACCGCCATAGCCCTTGCTGCTCATAGTGCCTTTGAAATCCCTGTAGAGCGGACCGAGCATCATCCATACCGACTGGAACCTGGCCCTGGCCTCGCTTCCTGATGACTGCGGATTGAAGGAGATCCAGAATTTTCTGATAATCTCTATCTGCTCCTCAGTGAGCCCTCCGAATTTATCATCTATCTCTTTCAGGTCTGAAATATTGCTGTAGAGCTTTTCAGCATCAGCCATGTAGAGATCAATATCATTGAAATCTGAAATGATCACTTCACCCCATGACCAGAAATCATCAAACGGCATGGGTTCAGGGGTTGATTTAAGATAGACACTGTAGAGTTCAAAGATAAGAGCTTCACTGCCTGCTGGCTTAATATCCGTGAAGGAGTGGAAGAGCTCCGTGACTGTTACCATCTGGGGAGCCCACTGCGGCCTGCTGCTGAGCTTCCCGAGAAAGCGTGACAGATAGAGTCCGGCGCGGCGGCTAGGCAGAACAACAATCTGCCTCTCCATCTCGTGATGATGATCGTCATAAAGTTTTTTTGCCACTCTCTCAAGAAAATCCACCGTCGTAATTATTTAGTTGTAAAAAGTCTTCCCTGCCATGTATCCACCTCTTCAAGTCTTTTTTCAAAGAGCATGAATATCTCATTGCTCCGCAGATGCCATTCACGCGGGTCTGCCAGCATCCGTGGCGGCGCCTCGCCGCTGATGCGCTCAATCATGATCGTAGGATTAAGCCTCTCTGTGAAAGCCACGGCAAGGTCAATATATTCTTCAAGGTTATAAAGGTCAAAATTGCCGGGATGAGCTGTATATTCATCTGCCAGGGCCGTACCCTTTATCAGCTGAAGCTGATGTATCTTGATTGAATTCAGCGGCAGGCCGGAGATTATTGAGGCACTCTCCGTTATCTGGCTGCGGCTCTCTCCGGGCAGTCCGAATATCAGGTGGCCGCCGGTGGCGATGCCGCGACCGGCCGTTTCTGTTATCGCCCTGACAGAAGCTGCGAAATCATGACCTCGGTTGATCCTCCTGAGAGTCTCATCATAAACCGATTCTATGCCATATTCAACAATGATAATATACTTCCGGCTCATCTCTGCCAGGTAGTCCAGGAGTGTGTCATTG
>JAQBHM010000276.1:0-4514 GCA_032127795.1 Bacteroidales bacterium
ACCTCGCGGTTAAACCGACAAACTGGTAATGGCAGCCCAGGCCGGCCCCGCTGACCTGGGGCACCTATGCTTCCTAAATTTGGCATTAGACTCCAATTATGTTTGATGCAGTTTTCGGAGAAGCTTTCAAAAGAGTATGTCTTGCTTTCCCGAAAGCAATGCATACTACATAAACTGCACAAAACATCAAGACAGTGTTATTGATAATTATCTTTACAGTTGAAATTTGGTATGACAACTGTCCTTATGCAATTATCATGAAAAAGTTCTGGCTCTTTGCTTCAATCCTGCTGTTGGTTTTCCAGACTGGTAGAGCACAGAACATAACTCTGCAGGTAAATGCCGGCGAAGGACGGCTGCCTGTTTCGCCATATCTATTCGGACGGAACAATAACCTGTCGGATAATTCCGGATCTCCCACCTCTGCTGCAAACATTACTCTCTATAAGGAAGCCGGGCTTCGGTTCGCACGTGAAAACGGCGGTAATAACGCCACCAAATATAACTGGCGCAAAAAGATATCTAGCCATCCCGACTGGTACAACAATGTCTATGATCACAGCTGGGACTTTGCATCACAGGACATACAGGCCAAAATGCCCGGCTTGCAGGTCATGTGGGCTTTCCAGCTGATCGGGAAAGCGGCGGCCAACAAAAGCAATAACTTCAACGACTGGTCTTATAATGGGTCACAATGGTGGAGTGGTGTAGGCCAGAACCTCGCCGGGGGTGGGCAGGTCAATCCCGCCGGCGGCTCACAGGCACTTGTCAACGGAAATCCCGATCTCTACCTGATGAACTGGAATGCCGATTCTACCACCGGTGTTCTTAAACGCTGGTTCTGGCCGGGAGGACTGGGTATTGATAAAAGTCAATTTATCTACTGGAGCATGGATAATGAGCCGGAGATCTGGAACGGTACTCATGATGATGTAATGCCTTCGCTGTTGTCTGCTTCCGCATTTATGGATTCATATTTTGCAGTAGCAGAAAAAGCCCGTGAAAGATTTCCGCAAATCAAACTTACAGGACCGGTGCCGGCCAATGAATGGCAGTGGTACAAATGGGGAGAGGAATCATTAAATATCGACGGGAAATATTATTGCTGGCTGGAGTACTTTATTAAACGGGTTGCCGACGAGCAGAAGAGAACAGGAATACGCCTCCTGGATGTGCTGGACATCCACTGGTATCCATCAGAATCTTCAAATGCTGACCTGGTACAGTTACACCGTGTTTTCTATGACGAAACCTATGTATATCCGGGTGCTAACGGAGTAAAAACAATTAATGGCGGCTGGGACGCATCCCAGAACAAAGAGTACATTTTTAAGAGGATCAATGATTGGCTGCTCCGGTATTTTGGCGAAAATCACGGTATTACAATTGGTTTGACAGAAAATGACATAAGTTCGTCCAACCCCAATATAGTGTCTGTGGTCTATGCCTCCATGCTTGGCACATTTGCCGATAACGGTGTTGAAATATTTACACCGTGGACATGGAAGACCGGAATGTGGGAAACACTGCACCTGTTCAGCCGATATACAAAGAACATTAAAGTTGAAGCAACATCAGGCAATGATGCAACTGTTTCGGGCTATGCCACCATCAATGTCAGTTCTGATTCAATGACAGTCATCCTGGTTAACCGCGATCTCAGTGCATCGCGGACGGCCACCGTAAATATTGCCGGTTTCTCTGTCTCCAACGGAAGTTATAAAACCCTTGAATTATCCTCATTGCCTTCAGGTGAAACATTTATCTCACATACATCCAATGCCTTAAAAAGTAAGACTGTTGCTGTTTCCGGCAATTCGTTCAATATTACACTGCCATCCTTGTCAACTACTGCTGTAATATTGACCGGAACAGCGGTCGGCATTGAGCAGCATCAACAGGATTTATCCGGTTCAAAATCGCTGAGTGTTTTTCCTAACCCTACTTCTGGAAAATTTGAAATTCATATCACTGATCAGATATCAGGGAATATTACATTAAAGCTTACTGATCTTGCAGGCAACACGGTGTTAACCATGGATGTCGAAAATAACTCAGAGATAAACCTTTCAGAGACAGGGCTTGCCTCCGGGCTTTATGTTATTACGGCTGAATATCCCGGAAATTCCCGGTTCTCTAAACTGGTTTATACCGGGGGGAAATAATAAAAGTAAAATCCTGAACGCGAAGCTGCTAAGTGTCAACTGTCTCGTCCTGAATTAGCATGAATGGGATGCCCGTAATGAAAGTTGAATAGGCATTTTCCTCTGATTATTGTTTTAATATTGGATATTTGTATGATTTATCATACATTATACGTATTTATTAAATATAACGACTGATATTTCATACATAAAATGGAATGCATTAAGCGACAGAGCTGTCAGTGAGCTTCTTGGGAGATTCATTCGTCAGTCGCGTCTGCGCCAGAACAAAACCCAGGCTCAGCTTGCCGGTGAAGCAGGCATAGCACGCTCAACACTCAGCCTCTTCGAAAAGGGCGAGAACTCGAGCCTGATGGTTTTCATCCAGCTCCTGAGAGCGCTTGATATGCTGCATCTGCTGGAAGAATTTGAAATAAAAGAGCAGCTTAGTCCCCTGCAGCTTGCTAAACTTCAGCATTCGGCACGCCGGAGGGCAAAACCTGAGAGTAAGAAAACATAAGATCCTGAATTTGTAGTTTATGATCTCAACAGCTTATGTAAGAATATGGGGTAGAACGACAGGGCTCATTTCATGACACGCCGGTTTGACAGGACTGATGACGGGGGTAAGCTTCACATGCAGAGCTTATGCGCTATGCGCCACTTCGATTTTAACGAGGTGAACAGCTTTGCCTACGAGCAGCTGTTCGAAACGGCCAGGCTGCTCAGGCTTCCCTACCCGCGATCAGAGCAGATTTTTCGCAGGATGGTTTTCAATGTGCTGGTGCGCAACTGCGACGACCATACTAAAAACTTTGCATTTCTAATGGACATGGATGGCAGGTGGGATCTTGCCCCGGCCTATGACCTGTGTCACACCTACAACCCTTCGAGCCCGTGGGTAAGTCACCAGGCACTGAGCGTGAACGGTAAAAGGAACGGCATAACCCGCGATGATTTTATGGCCGTGGCCAGGCAGATGAACATCAGAAATGCAAAAAACATTATTGACCATATTAATGATACGGTTCAAAACTGGAGCCGGCATGCCAGTCAGGCGGGGGTGGATGGAAGACTTGAGGCAGCTGTAAAAAAGACACTGAAAGGGATTTGAATTATCCAAATTTTACACCCGAGCAATTGAGAACCATCAATGCTCCCTTCCTCACTTTTGCCGGTGATCATGACCTGACAAACCTCGACCAGACAATTACTATTATATAACAGTCAGGCATTGAGACGATAATGAAGTTGCTTAGTTACTCTGTACCTGGATTTTTTCATTTCCAGGCTAGCCACACAATAACTATGGTAGTTGCTATTTCGATAATACTATAGAAAAAATAATATTTTGTAGGTACAGCTGCAAAAAGAGTAGCTATTTGAACAAGCGTCATTATTATTCCGGCAATAATGTTTGCCCAACGATTGGGCCCATAATATTGCAATACAAGTAATCAAATATTTCGAAAATCCACAGCGTTGAGAGAAGTACTTTTTTGTCCATTTTATTATTTTTCAACATCATGATTGTTAGCTTTTAGCTTTGCTTTTGATCGTCAATACTTTTCGTTATTTCAGATTTAACATTTCCTGTATGTGCAGTAGTTTTATTTTCTATTAACATAATCTTACATTCTGCATCAGAAGAAACTCTGTGATTGATACCTTTTTTTACTATAAAAATATCGCCTTTGCTCATCATAAAGCTATCTTTCCCTTCAATTTCAAAAAGAAGGCTTCCTTCAATCACATAAAAAAGTTCATCTTCATTTTCGTGATTGTGCCAGGGTATCTTATCTCCTTTTATCTTAGCAAGTTTGATAAAGACATCATTTACTTCCCCAATTATTCTTGGCGAAAAATAGTCTTTGATTTCTATAAACTTCTCTGTTATATTCATTTGCATATAGTGAGTTTAAATAAAACCTTCATGCTATGAGCTTTTTTTCCTTCTCACTATTTTTACAATACGATTATATACGATTTCCGATAAATTCCAGGTATATCCGCCACTTGTATTTACAAACTGAATAACGACCGCATCAATATCTTTGTGATACCTGGCAATACTAGAGTATCCTGGCAATAATCCTGTATGTTCATATTCATAAATAGATGAATAAATAGCTTGTTCATTATCATTTAGCAAAGAGCCATCGTTCAATGCCCTCAGGAATATTCCCACATCCTCTGCTGTAGCTACCATTGAGCCGCTGGGGTTTATAAAATCATTATGCTTTAAATCGCCATCATAACCTACGGAATACCCACTCATAACATCGTCTATATCCACTTCACTAAGCAAACTGTAAGTATTGTTCAGCTCAAGCGGCATCAAAATTTTCCTCTTGATATATTGGTGATGGC
>JAQBHM010000277.1:0-5949 GCA_032127795.1 Bacteroidales bacterium
ATCCTTCCGTGGATCGGCAGAATGGTTTCCGGGGACAGCAGAGCATATACCTATCTTCCGGAATCTGTAATGTCGTTCTCTGATAATGAGTCATTTCTTATACTTATGCGTGAGGTGGGATTCGTCTGTGAAAAACAAAAAAAGCTCAGCGGAGGTATCGCAAGCATTTATTATGGATTTAAACAGTGATTCTTTTGAAATACAATAATTCTTCTGATTTGCGTTTAATTAAGAGATTATCTCTGCCAATTGTGATTAAGAAAATATTTATACTATTCTTTCTTTTGATGCCCCTGGTTTTGTCAGCCCAGAAGTCGAGACCCAAGAACGATTCCAATTATGATGAGAAGATTCTTCATTTTGGATTCAGCATGGGCGCCAGCACTCTTGATTTTGACATAAAAAATTCGGAAGCCGGTTTTGCTGCTGATTCTCTGATCCCGGAGATTGTCTCCCTGAAGCCGGGGATCAACATTCAGATTGTGATGGACTACCGTCCCACAACATATCTTGACGTGAGGTTTCTGCCGGGAGTATCATTCGGACAGAGAAACGTCAATTTTTACAAGAACGGCGCCCTTGTCAATGATCAGCAAACCCTTGAATCATCATATCTTGAGTTTCCCCTGCTGTTGAAAGCCAAGGGCATGAGACTTAACAACTCAAGGCCTTACATTATCGGCGGTTTTAATTTCAGGTATGATCTTGCTGCAAAGAAGGATTTTGATAGTGACAGACCCGTCTACCTCAGGCTTCGGCGTGCTGATCTTTATTATGAGGCAGGAGCGGGCATTGATTTTTATCTTCCTTACTTCAAGCTTACTATTGAGGCGAAGATGTCAAACGGGCTTCGTGATATACTGGTACATGAGTCGGCTCCGGGCTATCCTCAGTATGCAAATGCTATTGAATCAATGAGGTCCCAGATCTGGGTTCTCTCATTCCACTTTGAATGATAATGGCTGAAGAGCTCTCCCTGGTGCTGACTCCCGAGGTGGCTTTTGATGAGGAGGCCCTGCATGCCTTTATTGTCAGGCGGACAGGCAGGAGTGATATTATGTATCATCTGCTCAGACGGTCCATTGATGCCCGTCAGTCTGTCATTAAGGTAAATGTGACGCTTCAGCTGGTTGATCCCGGCGAAAAGGAGGAGATGATAGCTCCCATGCAGCTAAAGGATGTCACTGCAGCACGCGAGGTGATCGTTGCTGGAAGCGGCCCGGCAGGACTGTTTGCTGCACTGAGGCTTATAGAGCAGGGGCTGAAGCCGGTGGTGGTTGAGCGGGGCAGGGAGGTGTCTGCACGTAAACGTGATGTTGCAGCAATAAGCACAAAACAGATTGTTGACAGGGACTCAAATTACTGTTTCGGTGAGGGTGGTGCGGGAACCTTCTCTGACGGTAAGCTCTATACCCGCTCAAAAAAGAGAGGTGATAACAGGCGGGTCCTGGAGCTGATGGTTCTTCACGGAGCCAATCCTGCCATACTGTTCGAGGCTCATCCTCATCTGGGTACCGACAAGCTTCCGCGTATCATAACCGCGATACATAAAACCATAACCGATGCCGGTGGAATAATCATGTTCGGAAGCCGGATAACAGATATCCTTATTGAAGGAGGAGCTTTCCGGGGTGTGACGGTTAACGGCAGTGATGTTATGAGATCTGATGATCTTGTCCTGGCAACGGGTCATTCAGCCCGCGATATCTATCAGATATTGAGTCATAGAGGTGTGCAGCTGGAATATAAGCCTTTTGCCATGGGTGTGAGGGTGGAACATCCGCAGGAGGTGATTGACCGTATTCAGTATCACGGCAAGGTCAGGGGCAGGTATTTGCCTGCGGCCTCATACAGTCTTGCGACACAGGCGAATGGGAGAGGGGTATACTCATTTTGCATGTGTCCGGGAGGATTCATAGTACCTTCAGCCACCTCGCCGGGTGAGGTGGTGGTCAACGGTATGTCGCCTTCACAGCGCAGCTCAGTCTGGGCGAACAGCGGGATTGTGACTGAGATCAGGCGGGAGGATGTACCTGCCGCCTGCGGTACTGACAGCCTTGCCGGTCTCGCCTACCAGGCGATGCTGGAGCAACAGGCATGGAGAGAGGGAGGGATGACCCAGCATGCCCCGGCACAAAGAGTGACTGACTTTGTCAGCGGTAGGCATTCGGGATCACTGCCAAAAGGATCTTATTTTCCGGGAATGACCCCATCGGCGATACACGAATGGCTTCCGGAAAGCATAAGCCAGAGGCTGAGGGAAGGATTCATGGAGTTCGGCAGGAAAATGCGTGGATTCATTACTGAAGAGGCACTGGTGGTTGCGGTAGAGTCGCGCACATCATCACCGGTACGCATAACCCGGGACAGGGATAAAGTGAATGCTGCCGGTATCACCGGGCTGTACCCGGCTGGCGAGGGAGCAGGATATGCCGGAGGAATAGTCTCTTCAGCTGTTGACGGCATGCTGGCAGCTGAGAAAATAGCTCAAAAGACAAAAGGCTGAAAGTCGAAAGTCGAAGGTCGAAAGTCAGGGCCGAGCGTTAAAAATTTGACCGGTGGTCAAATTTAGCGAAGGAGCCAGACTGAAGGGGAGCTTAGAGCATAGAGTAAAGGAGAAAGGAGAAAGGAGAAAGACATTAGACATTAGACATTGGACTTTCGGATCTTCTCCTTGCAAATTCCGAACATATTATAGCGGCAGCCATGCTGACATTAAGCGACTCAATACCTGCCAGTGGCTTTTCAGGTCCCGGTATTGTAATAAACTCGGTAACCCACCCGAGGAGCTTCTCTGAAAGACCCTTTGATTCATTGCCCAGGAGGATGACACCCTCGCTCTTCAGTTCCTTTCCGTATATTGAATCTCCTCCGATAACGGTACCATATATTGGGAGGCCTTGACTGCGGGCGGTTTCAAGAAGAGGTTCCAGAGAAGTATAGTGTACATTAACATGCATGAATGCACCCATTGTAGCCTGGATGACCTTTGGATTATATATATCAACGCATTCAGGTGAACAGATGATGTTCCTGATACCGAACCAGGCAGCAATACGTACCAGGGTACCAAGGTTGCCCGGATCCTGGACATATTCAAGAGCCAGGGTAAGGCTTCCCGGCAGCCATGCCCCCAGGAAAGTGCTCTTCACTATCGGGGCCACCGCCAATACATTGTGAGGTGTCTTCAGCGAACTTATCTTTCTCAGTTCATCATAACCCAGAGCAACAACCTCGGAAGCATTTGCCAGGAGAGTATCAGATTCAGCGGCAATCCACTCAGCCTTGGCAGCCAGGAGTGATACCCTGTGGCCGGCAGACAGATATTCCCTGACAAGCTTGTCACCCTCGATGACAAAAAGCCCGGTCTCCTCCCTCGATTTCTTTTTCTGCAGCGAGAGGATCAGCTTTGACTGGTTTCGCGATATCATTTTATGCATCTGCCCCTAATTGAAAATATAGTTTATAGTGATATATTTGCTTTGAATAATCCTTCCTTGTAAATTGACCTTTCTGAGAACAAATATAGAAATTACTCTTCCCAAACTGCTTGTCGCCCTGCTCATAATTTTACCGGTGGCTGCCTGTAATCCTACCAAATATGTAGCTGACGGGGATGTGCTTCTCAGCAAGAATAATCTGGTAATTGAAAAGAGTAATGCGAATCTCCCTGCCGCTGTTTCTATGGGAGCAATGAAACCTTATATCAAGCAGTTGCCAAATAAAAGGATTTTCGGTTCACGGTTTCATCTGGGCATTTATAACCTGTCAGACATAGATAAAGAACGCGGGTTTAACGGATGGCTGAGGAAGATAGGTGAGGAACCGGTAATATTTGACTCCATTGCTGCAACAAGGTCAAAGGACCAGCTTGAAAGCTATCTCGGGTCAAAGGGATATTTTAAGGCAGTGGTTGATGAGAAGGTTGTGATTGCCAAAAAGGAAGCTGAGGTATTTTATAACATAGTGCCGGGTAAACCCTATACTATTAAAGATATCAGGTACGAGATAGAGGACTCAATGCTTTACAGCCTGGTGATAATAGATACCATGAACTGTGCCATTGAGCGCGGTATGATCTATGATGTTGACCTGCTCCAGCAGGAGAGGCTCAGGCTTGAAAGATTCATCAGGGATGTGGGTTATTATTCCTTTTCAACGGAGGATATTTTTTACAGGGTTGACAGCTCCCTGGCCAACAGGCAGGTAAATATCTATTATGTTGTATCACGCAAAACAACTATCGACGATCAGGGTAAGATAGGTTACAGTAGTCACAGGATGTACAGGGTAAGGGATGTCTATGTTTTTCCTGAATTTGACCCCAAGGGGGCACTTACCGGAGGAGAACAGTATACAAGGTCATTTGACACTGTTTATTATAAAGGAGCATATTTTATTACACCGCCAGGCAGGCAGCTTATCAAACCTGAGGTAATAAAGCAATCTATATATATTTTGCCAGGGTCACTCTTCAGTGTAACCAATACTGACCAAACCCAGTCTCACCTGGCTGATCTTAAAAATCACAGGCTTATTAATGTGGCCTATACTGATGAAGGAGACAGCAACCGGAACGATTCCGGCGAAGGTATTCTGGACTGTGTCATTCAGCTCACCCCCATGGTCAGGCAGTCATTTACCGTTGAACTAGAAGGCACAAACTCCGGCGGCAATCTGGGAGGTGCCCTGAACCTCATTTATCAGAACAAAAGCCTTTTTCAGGGGGCAGAGAACTTTACAATCAAGCTGAAGGGAGCTTATGAGACTCTCACTGAAAGGGTGACCGGATTCCGCAATTCGCAGCAGTACGGTTTTGAATCCACCCTCCGGCTGCCCAAATTCCTGATACCCTTCCCCTTCAAGGAGGGCTTCATACGCAAACATGATCCCAAAACAGTTCTCCAGGCAGGTTACAATTTTCAGAAGATGCCTGTTTATACAAGGACTGTTGCGAATATGACAATCGGTTATTCATGGAAAGGCAACAGGTTTAACAGTCATATGTTAAATCCCCTGGGAATTGATGTTGTAAATCTTCCATATATCAGCCCCTCATTCAAGGAGAGGATAGATACCTCATCATACCTTGCCTATTCGTACCGTGATGTTATGATACTCGGGGGTAACTATTCATTCGTATTTAATAACCAGATGATCCAGAAGTCAAAAGATTACTGGTTTGTACGCCTCGGGTTTGATGCTGCCGGCAATCTGCTGGCTTTAACCTATAATCTGGCTAATGCCCCGAAGGATGATGACACCTACAGGCTGTTCAATCAACCCTTTGCCCAGTATGTCAAGGGTGAAGCAGATATCAGTTATCACCGCAAGCTTAATGAAGCCAGCACAGTAGTTTACAGGGCTTTTACAGGCATAGGCTGGCCATACGGCAACTCCAGGGCTATGCCTTTTGAAGAACAGTATTTCGGGGGTGGGGCTAATGACATCAGAGCATGGATGGTACGCACCCTCGGCCCGGGTTCCTACGAGGTGACTGACACATCATTCATCAACCAGACTGCTGATATAAAACTGGAAGCCAATGTGGAGTATCGCTTTAAGCTATTCTGGATCCTCGAGGGAGCCCTCTTTGTAGATGCCGGAAATATATGGACCTTCAGGGAAGACACTGACAGGCCGGGAGCACAGTTTAAGTTGAATAAATTCATTGACGATATCGCCGTCGGCACTGGCATGGGACTTAGGTTTGACATTAAGTTTGTATTGCTCAGAGCTGACTTCGGTCTGAAGCTCCGAGACCCACAGATCTCCAAAGGCACAAAATGGATACCCTTAAGCAGACCCTATAACATGCGGGATGACTTTACCATGGTGTTTGGAATAGGGTATCCCTTCTAAAGGCGAAAGTCGAAAGTCTATAAAGTCCATAATGTCCATAAAGTCTAAAAGTCTGTAATGTCCTTAAAGTCAAAAGTCTTTAAAGTC
>JAQBHM010000278.1:0-3044 GCA_032127795.1 Bacteroidales bacterium
TAATTTGAATAATTTTTAAAGAATGTCTGATCATGGCGCTTGTGATTGAATTTATAAATCACAATAATTATTTCATATTTAATAAAGGCGGTAATATCAAGAATACTAAGCGGTGGAACTCTGTCAAGTGATATTTATTTATAGATCAGAATTTTAGCTCCCTCAACTGATTGTCAGCAAATTCCGGCTTCAGGTGGTCCGAGGCACCGGCTTTAAAAGTATCTTTATCTGCGTTATATTTAAGAATTGATATCCGGCAGGGGTATCCGAATTAACAATTACTATGAAGAGAGCCAGATCTTATTTGCGGTTATTAGCCTGTTTGATTTTATTGCCGGCAGGCATGAGTTTATTTTCACAGGCGAGAGGCGTTAAGACCATCACGGAAAGGGAACTGAGATACCATCTTGAGTTTCTTGGAGCCAGTGAATTCCGGGGAAGGGAGACACCCTCTCCTGAACTGGATATAGCTACTCTCTATCTGGGTAACTGGTTGAAAAACGAAGGGCTCAAGCCTGTGATGGACGACGGCACATTTTACCAGAGTGTTCCATTAACCGTTACATCAGTCTTTCAGCCTGGCACAAAGATAACACTGTTGAAAGGAAGCGGTGAGCAGGTATATTACTTCGGCAAAGGATTCAGCGGGAATTTTTTAACCGGCGGATCCTATTCAGGAACGGTTGTATTTGCAGGAGCTGGTATATATGATCCCGTAAAAGGCTGGGATGATCTCAGTGGCCTTGACCTTACCGGGAAAGTAGTTGTCATTCTTGATGTGCAGCTTCCGGGGCATAAATATGAGTCGGGATCAACCCTGGCCTCACGGTTGAATTCAAGGATTTCAGAGATAAGGAAAAGAGGTGCCTCTGCTGTTCTAACAGTTGTAAGTCCGGAGAGGCAAAGCCGGATGGCACAGGGGATTAACATTTTTGATTATATACCAACAGGAAGATTAGGCCTCCTTTATGATTCGCAGAGGACCTTTTTCGGGTCCGGTACAGGGATAAACACAGGTGCCGGAGTTGGCCGGCGTACGTCTTCGTTTGAAAGGGCCGAGATAAGTCATGAAGTTGCAGCCGCCATACTTGACGCCGAAATAGATGACATTGCCGGCATGTTTGCAATTATCAACAGGGGGCAACAGGTTCCCGCAAAGGAAATCGCGGAATTAAATATCAGACTTGATATTGCTGTTGATTCCTACAGGTCGTCTTCCCGGAATGTTGTTGCACTTGTTGAAGGCTCCGACCCTCTGCTGAAAAATGAATATATCGTTATCAGTTGTCACCATGATGGCCGTGGTATTGATGACGGTGAGATAATACCGGGGGCTGATGATAATGGGACAGGCACTGTAGCCCTTCTGGGGCTTGCCCGTGCATTAATCACCGAGAGGCCTCAGCGCTCTGTAATACTTGCCTGGTTCACAGGCGAGGAACAGGGGATGAATGGCTCCCAGTTTTTCATCAACAACTGCCCCGTTCCCGTTGAGAAAATAAGCGCCTGTCTTAATCTTGATATGATCGGACGTAACAGTTCTGACAGCCTGTTCCTTGTAGGGTCTGACCTGCTGAGCAGGGGTCTGGACGAATCCATTAAGCGAGCTAACAGGAAGCAGGGTATTAATTTCGGGTTTGATTACAGATATTCAAATCCGACACATCCCCAGAGGATATATTTCAGGAGCGATCAATATCCGTTTGTCAGGTTCGGGATCCCAAGTGTATGGTTCTTCTGCGGCTTCACTGACGATTATCATACCCCGGGTGATATTACCGATAGTGTCAATTATGAAAAGGTTCTCAAAACCACCAGGCTCGTTTACCTGACAGCTTTTGACATTTGCAATATGAAAGAGCTTCTCAAGCTTGACGTAAACCCTGCGGTAAAAACCCGGGGTATTCATAATGTGACTGAAAGAAGCCTGTTCGAATGAACCCATGGAGGCACCCAAAATGAACCTGAAAGAAAAATACGGACAGGTCGCAATGGTTGCCGGTGCTTCTGAAGGCATCGGTGCGGCTTACTCGAACCGGCTAGCGGCAGAGGAGATGGACCTTATTCTTATTGCCAGGCGCAGAGAACCGCTGGAACAACTTGCTTCTTCAATAAGAGATAAGTACAGTACAGATGTTACTGTCATATGCTGTGACCTTTCCGAGCCCGGCGCGGCGCAATTTATAAAGGAGACCCTCAGGGAGAGGGAGATAAATCTGCTGGTTTACAATGCGGCCCTTTCACATATAGGACCTTTTGAAAACGACACAGTGGAGCATAATACTGCAATAGCCAACTGTAACATGATCACTCCCATGAATATTGCCAGGGTATTTGGGGAGGAAATGTTAAAGAGAGGTAAGGGAGCTCTGATTTTTATGGCTTCCATGGCAGGCTCTCAGGGAAGCGGTTTTCTGGCCTCCTATGCGGCCACAAAAGCTTTTAACAGGGTGCTGGCGGAAAGCCTCTGGTACGAATGGAAGAACAGGGGTGTTGATGTTATTGCCTGCTGTGCCGGCGCCACTTCCACAAAGAATTACCTGCAGACCAACCCCGGGGAATCAGGGTTTTTTGCTCCGCGGGTGCTGACCCCCGAAGAGGTTGTGGAAGAATGTTTCAAACGATTGGGTAAAAAGCCATCATTTGTTGCAGGCACCGGTAACAGGCTTGCAAGTTTAGTAATGCAGAGACTGTTGCCCAGGAAAACCGCAATAAACATTATGGGAGACAACACCAGAAAAATATACCGGCTCTGATTTTTCACTCAGAATAGAACTCCTCTAATAGATAAAAGGAATGATCCTGTAGGGAACTTTTTTTACGTATTGGCCCCAAAGCGCCCCGTATTTCCGGGCGCACAGTTTACCGTCAGCCATCTGGCGCGGGAACAGGAGTGCAACATAATACAATGGATATAGCCATGGCCAGATTGATGACGGATGGCCTGTACACAATACGATTCCTATTGCCATCAATATTTCACCCCTGTAATTTATGTGTCTGCTCAATCCCCAGAAACCACTCACCAGCAAGCTTTTATTGCC
>JAQBHM010000279.1:0-2971 GCA_032127795.1 Bacteroidales bacterium
AAATTTGAAGTTCAGCTATTTGTCTGAATCATTTAAAGCGCTGTAGAAAATAAGAAAGGTGTTTTTTAGCGGTTTATTGCCAGAGTTGCAGATCAGATCCTCCCTCCAGATCAAGCAGCCTCTTCTTTCTCCATATGCCGCCACCGTACCCGGTCATTTTCCCGTCTGAACCAATCACTCTGTGGCAGGGGATAATAATGGATATCCTGTTCATACCGTTTGCATGGGCAATAGCCCTTATTGCATCAGGCTTCCCGAGTGCCCTGGCCTGGTCCATGTAAGAACGGGTAGAACCATATGGTATTTTTTGAAGTTCCCGCCATACCTCCTGCTGAAAAGGGCTGCCTGGCGTTATTAGAGATACAGTAAACACCTTTCTTGCCCCCCGGAAGTATTCATCAACCTGCTGTGACAGAAGATCGATGTGTGGATTCCTGCCCCTTGCGTACCTCACTGACAGCAGCTTTTCAAGGACTGTGATCTCTTTCTCCAGTCTTATCCCGTTGTCTTCAAACTCAAGGAGACATATGCCATGTTCCGTTGCCCCCGCAATCATTTTACCTAGCGGGGTTTCCATCTCACCCAGGGAGATGATACCTCCAGTCCCGGTTTCTATGCGCATTATGATATTTATGTCAATTATCGATGAAGGAATTTCAAAATTCAGGAATGACCCAGTTTTGACCTGTCAATATATGTGGGTGCATTCTTAGGTGCCGAACCTTTCCTGACCTGCCTGTATTGCAGGTAGGTCAATGGCTCCGCCGATTCTTCAGTTACCTCTGAAGAAATTATCTCGCCTATGAATATGAGATGAGAACCTGTGTCTACTGTGTCTGTGAGCCTGCATTCGAAGATTGCCACAGCATCATTCATCACCACAGGCACGCCTGATTCTCCGTATTTTACCTCCAGACCCTGAAGCTTGTCATAGTCACGCCCGCTCCGGTATCCAAAGCGTCCGAAAAGCTCCGGTGAGGCTGTGCCGCTAAGCACACTGACAGAGAAAAAACCTGTACTGGCTATGATCCCTGCTGTATAATTGTCCTTATTGCATGACGTTGCCAGTTTTGGAGGATCAGACGTAACCTGGAAAACAGTGTTTGAGATGTAACCGTTGCCTGATTCACTGTTTCCTGAACAAACAATATACATCCCGTAGGTTACTTTAAACAGGGCTTCATAGTTTATCATATTTCCGTTTTAAGATTATTCCTGGTTATCATGAAACTGCCCGAGGGCCCTCCGCGCAGCATCCTCACCCTCGCCGATTATCTCTCTGGCCTTGTAAAAATCATATGTGCCGAACGCATCTTTTGAAATGTTTATCATGAGGTCAATCCTGTGATTTTCCATTGTCAGTAATGCTATCTGGTTCAGCATTATACTTATGCTCCTGTTGGTTAGGTTGAAGATCCCTATATCATCCTTACGGCTCTTAGGTATATGATTACTCATCTTGGCCTGTAACCGCTTTATCTGTTTAAGATATTTATTGTCATCTGCCTCCGCGGTTACCTCTTCTGATTCTCCGTACGGAATATTGGCATTTACAGCCACAACAACCAGGAGGTCATTGTCATGCCGCTTTACCCTGTTGATGGGCACGGGATTTACTACTCCTCCGTCAACATAGTAACAGTCACCTGTCTTAAACGGTTGGAAGACAGTAGGTATTGAAATTGATGCCCTGATTGCATCAAAAAGCTTTCCGCTGGTGAAAGTCTTCTCTGATCCGTTGGTTATATCAGTTGCAACTGCACAATAGGGTATTGGCAGGTCCTCAATATTCATGTCAGGAACAATCTCTTTCATCTTTTCTATTATCTTATTCCCTTTTACCAGCCCTTTTTTGCTGATTGTCAAATCAGTAAGTTTAAGGACCTCCCTGATGTCAAGGGAACTGACCCACTCCTCAAACTCCCTGAGGTGTCCGGTAGCGTATATCCCTCCTACAAGGGCGCCCATAGATGTCCCGGCTACTGACCTGATGTTGTACCCTTCCTTTTCGAGGACCTTGATCGCACCTATATGCGCAAACCCCCTGGCACCGCCGCTGGATAATACCAATGCAATATCTCTTTTCATATTAAACTGTTCAGTCAATAATTCTGACAAGCAGAGCTCCCGGTATAAAAGTGGTCTTTCTGAAAAGGTCAACTGTAGACTCATTAAGCAGTTTCAACCTTGCCTCAACCTCCTCAGCCTTAAAAAATCCGTATTCGGAACCCTCTTCAAAGAATGCACTGCCGTAAACACTTAAATACCTTTTGCCGGAAAGTGTTACCGGGAATATCTTCCTGCTGAATCTTTTATACTCCGGCGCAAAGTACCTGAATATCTTCTGCAGATTTCTGACTGATGAAAAATGATAACCGCAGCTGTCACACCTGTATGCAGTGAAAAAGGTATTCTCAAACTTCATCTTCGGTGCCGTCGATTTGCAGTAAGGGCATTCTCTTTCTTCAGCAGGCTTTTGTTCCGGGAGGCTTAATAACTCATCCAGCTTTGGCTTGAACGGAGACATAACATTTGAATACTGGATCACTTTCAATGAAAGCCGGATTATTATCCACAGGTAGAAAAACAGCAGGAATCTGAAGTAGGTGCTGAAGGCCAGGGCATCAAAAATACCATGGAGCAGGGCTGCAAGGAAAAAGGCACTGACAACCGTTGAAAAGGGCCTGTTCTCATTTTTGTTCCGGTACCATGCATACCCTACGAGGGCGCTGAATGAAATATGGGCAGGAGTGCTTATCAGGGCCCGGAAAACAAGCAAATGTTCCGCCCCCGGACCGGAATTGGCATAGAAGAAGTTTTCAATTATTGAAAAACCGAGTGCCACACAGGAGATATATATCACTCCGTCAGTGACTTCATTGAATTGCTTCTTCATAAGCCCGTATATTATTGCCAGCCCTGCCAGTTTTGCAAACTCCTCAATGGGGCCGATAAAAATAAACGAACCCGC
>JAQBHM010000280.1:0-4200 GCA_032127795.1 Bacteroidales bacterium
CAGGCTTGGTACTGGTGGATGGGGCAAACCGGAAAATATTGGCTATCCGCTGAGCACTACTGATGATGATCTGGGATACCACCCTGTTGACAACGGCGCTTATGGATTTTACTCTGTACTGACAGGATACAAGAAGAAAGAGATCGCCCTCGTGACCTTTGACACTCCCCTTCCTGCTCTTGTGGCCGACACCACTGCAGCAAAGGACACAATTAAATTAAACTTTGACCTTAACAGTCTTCCTTACATAACCATTACTGACTCCTCAAGCCTTATCAGGGATCTGATCATGAGAGATGTACTTGATACTGATGAGGCTGATGCCAAAGTGCTCTATTTCACTGTTCAGGTAATGGCCCTCTATAATCCTGTCGACCCTTCATTCTTTGAGCATGCCACCATCAGGGTATTCTACAACAGCTTTGACAGGTTCTTCCGTTATACAACCGGGCAGTTTGCAACAAAGGAGGAGGCCTATGCAGAAAAGGAAAGACTGCTCAGGATTGGCTACCCCACTGACATCTTCGTCAAAAAAGTCTACAGGGAATGATTCTCGAAGGCGGCGGTGTCAGGCTGAGAGCTGTTGAGCCGGAAGATCTGGAGCTCCTGTATAAATGGGAAAATGATGAGGAAAACTGGCGGCTGAGCAATACGCTGGTTCCCTATTCCAGGTTCGTCCTGAAAAATTATATTGCCGGATCACACAAGAGCCTCTTTGAGACATTCCAGCTGAGGCTGATGATAGATCTTCAGACAGAGGCAAGAACCGTCGGCACCATTGACCTTTTTGACTTTGACCATTTCCACCTGAGGGCTGGAATAGGAATTCTCATAGCTGATGAGAACGACCGTCATAAGGGTTATGCCTCAGCAGCACTGGCGGCACTTATTAAATACTCCTTCGAAACACTCCGCCTGCATCAGCTGTGGTGTAACATACTTGATGACAATGATGAGAGCCTGAGGCTCTTCAGCCGCCACGGGTTTACCCTGTGTGCAACCAAGGAGGAGTGGATAAGGATCAACGGCTCCTTTGTATGTGAATATATGTATCAGCTGATAAATCCCGG
This sequence comes from Bacteroidales bacterium, assembly GCA_032127795.1. Classification (GTDB taxonomy): domain Bacteria; phylum Bacteroidota; class Bacteroidia; order Bacteroidales; family VadinHA17; genus SR-FBR-E99. Next base: position 1,071 of record JAQBHM010000280.1, read on the forward strand.
GAAATAGATATTCCCGGGGATTGTTGCCTCTTATTTTTCCCTTCCCCTTGTATTGCGGTATTCCCCCTTGAAATAGTTGATCCCCATCAGGTCATACCTTTCTTTTAAAACATTGAACCTGGCCAGAAAATCTTCAAAGTCCTTTTTCATGGCCGGTGTCCAGCCTGTCTCGGCAATGGCGAATGCCCTCGGGAATGCCATATATTCCATATGCTCCGATGTGGGTATGTATTCAGTCCATACATTGCCCTGCAATCCGAGAACATATTTCCCCTCTTCAACGGTAAGCTCTTCGGGGACAGGCTCGTATGAATATACCCACTCCAGCGGTGAATATCCGCCGATAGCCAGAGGCTCCCCCTCGGGTTCACTCTGGTAATGATCAAGATACATGTGCGTCCCGGGTGTCATAATAACATCATGGCCCATCCTGGCAGCCTCAATGCCTCCTTTTATCCCCCGCCATGACATCACCGTGGCTTCAGGGGCAAGGCCTCCCTCAAGGATCTCATCCCACCCTATTATCTTTCTTCCTTTGGAATTGAGGTATTTTTCAATTCTTGTGATAAAGTAACTCTGCAGCTCATGCTCATCATTCAGCCCCTCTTCCTTTATCCTTTTCTGGCAGTATGGGCACTTTTCCCATCTCACCTTTGGGCATTCGTCGCCGCCAATATGAATATATTCTGATGGAAACAGATCCATCACCTCATCAAGGACATCCTCAAGAAAAGCGAATGTTGTGTCTTTGCCTGCACAAAATACATCATCAAAAACACCCCAGCCGGTAGCCACATCCACAGGTTTGCCGGTACATGACAGTACAGGGTATGATGCTATTGCCGCCATAGCATGCCCTGGCATCTCTATCTCAGGTATTACGGTCACAAACCTCTCCGTGGCATATCTGACAACCTCCCTGATCTCTTCCTGTGTGTAAAATCCCTCATAAGGTATTCCGTCATATACCCGGGGTCTGTTGCGGTTACTGCCTGACAGAGTCTCCTTGCGCTTTGAACCCACCAGGGTCAGGTCCGGATATTTCTTTATCTCTATCCTCCAGCCCTGGTCTTCTGTCAGATGCCAGTGGAATTTGTTGATCTTGTGCAGGGCAAGAATATCAATGTATTTCTTGATCTCCTCAACAGGAAAAAAATGTCTGCAAACATCAAGATGGAGGCCCCGGTAACTGAACCGTGGCTTGTCAGTAATAAAGCATGCAGGAATAGTGAGATCAATGTCGCCTGTGATGCCCCCGGCAACTTCAATCTGCGGAGGCATAAGCTGCCTTATGGTCTGAATGCCATTGAACAGTCCGGCAGCGGTTTCTGCCTTAAGAATAACGTTCTTTTTTGTCACCTCGAGATCATAACCCTCAGTCCCGAGATTGAGAGTAGTATCCAAAACCATAAAAATATCTCCCCGTGATGCTTTTACTCCGGTTTCAACAGGCAGCAACACCGAAGAGCCCTTTTCCACCATTCCGGTCAGGAACCAGGCTGCCAGCGATGTCTCATCATTCAGGGGCGAGACAACCACATTTGTGTTGCTGCTTATCCTGAAGGCACCCCTGGCAGTCACCAGGCTCACCGGGGCAGGAATGATACTGTAACTATTTTGCGGCATATTGCCACTGTCTGAACAACCCAGCAATGCAAAGGTTGCAATGACGGGCAAAAAACTTGATCCTCTCATAAGTGTCATCTTGTTAGTGATTATTTTCTTTTGATTTATTCCTGACTGTATTTGCTGCCAGCATGCCGCATGCAGCGGCAATATCCCTGCCCCGGGACCTGCGTACAGAGGCGCCTGTTCCCGATGTTACAAGCAGATGTTTGAATCTCATCATTGTCTCATCGTCAGAACTTACCTGGCTGTCTGATTCAAACGGATGGTAAGGCAGCAGGTTAACCCTTATCGCCGTCCCGGCAAACAGCCTGCGTAATTCTTCAAGATGCCTCTCTGTGTCATTCTTCCCCGCTATCATCACATAGGCAACAGTAAAACGTCTCTGCCGTCTTGCGCTGAACTCCTGCATCATCTTAACGGTTTCGATGAAAGGCCACTTTGCCTCTGCAGGTATTACCCTGCGGCGCTCTTCGGGAAAAGGAGAATGGAGACTGAGGGTGATGTTACAATCTGTCTCATCCAACAGCCTTCGCACTGCCGGCACCACTCCCACAGTTGAGACGGTTACCCTGCTGCTTCCCACTGCCAGTCCCCACTCAGCAGTGAGTATCCTGCAGGCCCTGATCACCTCATCAATGTTATCACCCGGCTCTCCCATGCCCATCATCACAACATTGGTGATCTTATGAGGCACTCTTATCACCTGGTTCACAATCTCTCCTGCAGTGAGGTTCCCATTCCATCCGTTCAGGCCTGTGGCGCAGAAACGGCAGCCCATACGGCAGCCCGCCTGAACTGATACGCATACCGTATCTCTCTTTTCATCCGGAAGGTACACAGCCTCATGAAACATCCCCGATCCGGTCTGAAAGAGATATTTCACAGAGCCGTCAGAAGACAGTGCTGACGACACCGGGTCAGAGAGGCCTGTATCAAGGAATACCGCAATATCGGAAAGGAACTTTAGAGGCATGTCATTGATCTCACTGAATGATCTGACACCTCTCCTGTATATCCAGTAAAGAAGGCGGCGGGCATATTTCGGATCAGCGGCATGTTCTCCGAGAAGCGCCTCCATCCCATCAGGGTCCAGCCCTGCTGCAGATATGTTCTTTTCTATATTCCCCACACGTACAAAGATATTAAAATGAGAAAGTGTGTCATACAATTCTATTATCTTCGGTTCAATTTAAACTTTTACTGATGGCAGAAATCTTCTCTTCTCTGTCTGTTTATTTCATTACCGGTACCGGCAATGCTGCTTCTGCATCAGGATGGGTAGCTGATGAGGCTATTAGGGCAGGCATAACTGCCAGGGTCACTGACATAGCTTCGGAAGACAATATCTTCCTGCCCCCGGCCTCTGAAAATTCCCTTACCGGGTTTGCATATCCGACTCATGGTTTTAACGCTATACCGGCAATGATCTATTTCATGCTGCGACTGCCAGGTGGAGAGGGACGGAAAGTCTTCCTGATGAATACCAGGGGCGGCCTGAAGA
>JAQBHM010000281.1:0-3767 GCA_032127795.1 Bacteroidales bacterium
AGCAAGATACTTTATCTACGGTCACAGGCATCTGCCATTGACATTTGATGAAAGCGGAAGAAGAATGATAATCCTGGGAGACTGGTTCAGCTTCACCAGCTATGCAGTCTATGACGGTCTTGAACTGCGGCTTGTCAGTGATCCTTATGTGACCTTACCCTGATCCTGACTGTCAGGTAATAGTAGGAATAGTCGCTATTAACCTCTTCAAACCTTGATTCCAGCTTGCTTCCCGACCGGCGGGCCATTTCAAGAAGCCCCATGTAACCGGTAGAGATCTGGGTCATATCCTGACCCTTGAGGGCAGTATGAAGCAGTTTCTTCAATCCCTCCTCATCACGCTTGTTGATCATGGCAAGCTTCTGCTTGAGATGACCTACGTCACTTTTCCTGATAAGATTGCCCGAGGTTACTATGTATGAATGCTTCGTGTTTCGGATCATGGCTATCGGCAGGCCAAATTCCTGTTCAGCGCTGATGCCGGGACTGTGTTGTGCGACGTTCTGCAACAGCTCTATAAGTGATGTAAAGACCCTTTTCTGAAGATTCTGTCCGAGATCCGACTCCTGCATCCTGGTCTCATTGAAGCTAAGGACCTCCTTGCTTATTTCATGTGTAAGAGGCCCGGACCAGATGAAGTAGATATTGTTGGCCTTCATCGTTTGTTCAAGGGCTACAAGCTTGCTGCCGGTAAATACCTGTTCGTTTTCCGGCTTATGGACACCCATGCCGCCTGAATCTACTGTCTTGCTCAGGATGAAATAAGAGTTATGATCATCTATAGGGGTAAAGTCGTAGTCAAGCTTATTGCCTGTCTTGCGCGCCATCTCCATCAGCCCCAGTCCTGCTCCTCCCTTTGAACTCATGTCGGAATCCTGAAGCATGGCCCTGTATGCCTCCCTGATGCTGTCAGGCTCCAGATGGTTGATTTTCTCGAGATTCCTCTTCAGGTCAGGCACATCAGAGGCAGATATCGGATTACCGGTTGTGACAATATAACCGTCATTCGTTTTGGTATATACCACCAGTGACATCACCTTGTCACCGGCCGAGGAACCATGACGGGTAATGTTCTGCAGATTCTCGAGAACGAACATGAAAAGACGCTTACGCCCAAGCAGGCCGAACTCAGAGAACTCCATCTCCCTTTCAAGAAGGGTAAGGAGAAGTACCGAGTTATCACTTGTTACTTCGCCACGGTAGGCGAACATCAGACGCTGGTCCGACAGTTTGTTTCTTAGTCTTCGTGCAAGTTCCATACTTTCCGACTGATATGGATGGAGTGAGTTATGGCTGCAAAAATAACATTTTTGAGTTCTGAAAAAAATTGTTGATGAATTAACCTGCCCAACCCTCCCTGTCAGGGCTGCAATATCACCGGCTTTCCACTCTGACCCGATATCATTGATTTTATCAAAAGATAAATATATATTAGCGCCCTGTTCTGCAATACGCTTAACATAAATTTCTTCGTTTGTAATTAATGGCTATCTCTATTAACCTTTTTTTTTATCTATGGAATTAAACCAAGGTGGTTTCAGCAAACTCAACGGGGAAAAGCAGGCCTACCTGTTATCACTTGTTAAAAAGGGAGGACCTGAACCTGCTGATTATGAGCGTTTTACTGATCTGGTGTATGGCCTCCATCCTTCTCAGTTAGAGGACTTCAGAGGGATAATAAAGTTTGCTCTCGATGAGAATACCCTTATGGGAAGGGCCTATAAAAAACTATTTGGATACCCGGGTGATTTCTTTCTTATCGATCTCATTTATAAGTACCACTGTAATCCGGATCCAAGGTATACCAAGTGGGATGAGTACTTTCACAAACAGGTAGGAACGATTGCTGTCAGGAACAGAAAGGAATACTTCCTGGAAAAAATAAGGGATCTTGTAAGCAGAAGTGACAAAGAGATTAAGGTTCTGATTCTGGGATCTGGCCCGGCAAGTGATGTTTATGATATATATAAGGAGATGCCTGATGTTCCATTAACATTCGATCTTGTCGATTTTGATCAGGTTGCTATCGAGTATTCAAGGGAGAAGAATGCTGTAAATGAAGGGAAAATAACCTATAACAGGATTAACGCCCTCAGATTTAAACCATTCCAGTTTTACGATATGATCTGGAGCGCAGGACTGTTCGACTATTTTAAGGATAAGCACTTCGTTTTCCTTATTAAAAAATATATAAATTGTCTTATGGAAAACGGAGAGTTTATTATTGGAAATTTTACCGAGAATCCATCAAAAGTACTGATGGCAAATATTTCAGAATGGCACTTGAACCTGAGAAGTGAATCGGATCTTTTCAGATTGGCTTCTGAAGCTGGTATTCATGATAAATTGGTTACAATTGAAAGGGAGTCGCTGGGAATTAACCTGTTCATGAGGATTCAATCGAATAACAAGTAAGAGAATTACAATTTACTGACCTATTATTGATATATATCTGCTAATGAATGAATTCAAGAGAGCAGGGAACAGTATACTGGGCCTTCCGTCTGTTCCACAGGAGACTTGGACTCTAAATAAGATAACTCTTAAATTTACGGGCAATCTTAGCAGGTATGAAAATGATTACCTCGACGATTACTTCCAACGGACACTGAATCCCTTTCGTTTTTCACTGGTTTTGTCGCTTCTTTTCTACGGAGCTTTTGCCTTCCTGGATGCAATTACAGTCCCTACCCTTAAAGAGGTCTTCTGGTTTATAAGATTCGGCATGATATTTCCTGCTCTTATTGCTGTTTTTGGTTTTACATATTCCAGATATTTTAAAAAACTAATGCAGGTTACCATCGCCGGGATTATGTTCATCACCGGGCTGGGGATCATAATTATGATCGTATATGCTGCACGATTTGCTAACGACTACTCCTACTATGCGGGGTTGATATTAATATTCATCTTCGGCTACACCTTTGTGAGAGCCAGATTTGTATATGCCTCAATAGCCGGATGGTCAATTGTAATTGCATACGAAATCTCAGCAATCTGGCTTTCTGATACCCCTTTTCCTGTACTCGTAAGCAACAACTATTTCTTCATCAGTGCCAATATTATTGGCATGTTTATCAGCTATTTTCTTGAGCTGTCGTCGAGAAAAGACTTCTATATGAGGAAACTCCTTGAGATGGAGCAGGAGAAGGTAAAAGAGGCTAACAACGCACTTGAGAACCGTGTAAAAGAAAGAACCACCCAGCTTACAAATTCAAATCTTGAACTTATTAATGAGATTGAAATAAGGAAGAAATATGAGAAGGAGCGTGCTGAACTTGAAAAACAGTTGTTTCAGCTTCAGAAAATGGAGACAATTGGTACTCTGGCCGGTGGAATAGCACACGACTTTAACAATATTCTTACTCCGATTCTCGGCTATACTGATATGGCCCTTGAGGAGCTGCCCCCGGAAAGTACACTTAAGTTCGATCTGGAACAGATTAATACATCTGCCCTGAGAGGGAAAGATCTTGTGCAGAAGATTCTCACCTTCAGCCGCGAAGTTGACTTTGAGAAGAAGCCAATAAAGATGAACTCTGTTATCAACGAAGTACTGAATATGCTTATGGCTTCACTGCCCGATGGTATTGAGGTTAAGTTTAAAGCATCGTCAGCTGCAGGAACTGTTCTGGCCGATGCAACGCACTTGCACCAAATTATTATGAACCTGTGCACAAACGCCGTTCATGCCATGAAGGATCAGGGGGGAATCCTGGAGTTAAGCCTGAGTGCAAAGGCAATTACAGCAAAAGAGGCAAAAGAGA
>JAQBHM010000282.1:0-3247 GCA_032127795.1 Bacteroidales bacterium
GGCCTCCAAAAAGAAGAACTACTACAACCACAATCAGAATAATTTCGAATGCACCAAATTTTCCCATCTCCTTAAGTATTTAATTTCATGCAAATTTATAAAATCTTATCTAACGTTGACTGCAAATATATTATTTCTTCACCTCCTTATCAGTCTCATTATATCATTTCCATTGGCGAAGATCAAGAGGGCGAGAAGGAGTATCATTCCTGCTATCTGGGCATACTCAAGGAATTTATCGCTGGGTCTACGCCCGGTAATAACCTCATATAGGAGGAACATCACATGACCTCCGTCAAGTGCCGGTATGGGGAGAATATTCATTACTGCCAGTATCAGTGAGAGGAAGGCCGTAAGGTTCCAGAACGACTGCCAGTTCCATATGCCGGGGAAGATACTGCCAATTGTAATGAACCCTCCGAGAGATTCATATGCTTTTGTGTCTTTTGAGAAGATAAGCCTGAACTGTTTCAGGTAGTCTCCCGTGGTTTTTACTCCTTTATTTATCCCTGCCGGCAGAGCCTGAAAGAGATTATAATGTTTTGTGCTGAACTCGAAGATGTTTGAAACGTCTCGCGTTATTCCAAGCGCGCCTGCTTCTGTAGGGATTATATTCAGGTCCATGGTGGTACCTCCGCGCTCGATGGTCAATGTCATTGGAGAGCCATTATTGGCAGCCATAAATGCCTGGAATTCATCATACCACCCGAAACGGATACTGTCAATGGCGATGATACGGTCACCCTCAACCACTCCCGCCGTGAGTGCCGGAGATTTCTCTGCAAAACCGACTACTATAAAAGGCCCGAAGGGTATGCGTGCATCAATGACATCAGGGTTTTTAAGGAGCTTTGGAATGATCTCCTTCTTAACAGGTATTTCAACACTGCCCCCGTTGCGTTCTACCGTTATGATCTTCCGGTCATTGAGGATAATGTCAGGTATGATTGTATAAAAATTATCTGTAGCCACACCGTCAACAGAGACTATTTTATCACCGTTACGAAGCCCCATCTCATAACCTGTTGAATCAGTCACTATACCGTATGTGACATTCCTGGCCGGGAGATAGGTCTCACCCCAGAAGCTCAGTACTCCAATATATATCAGCACGGCGAACAGGAAGTTGAAGAGCACCCCTCCGGTCATTATCAGCAGGCGCTGCGGGGCAGTCTTAGATCTGAACTCGTAAGGTTTGGGCGGCAGTTTCATCTGCTCCCGGTCCATCGACTCGTCAATCATGCCTGATATCTTGACATAACCGCCCAGCGGTATCATGCCCACACCGTACTCCGTGTCTCCAATTTTTTTCTTGAAGAGGGCTATTGGCCAGTCAAAGAAAAGGTAAAACTTTTCCACCCTTACCTTAAAAAGGCGGGCAAAGAGAAAATGACCGCACTCATGTATTATAACGAGTATGGATAGTGATAGCAGAAGCTGAACGATCTTGATAAGTACTGTCATTATTTTTTTTCTTTACTTATAAATTCTTTTGCGAGACTCCGGCTTCTGTTGTCCGTCTCCTGATAAACACCCGTTGAAGCCTCATTGTTAAAAACGGTATTCTCCAGAACATGCTCTACGGTGTCAGCAATGCCTGTAAATTTTATACTATTATTCAGAAATGATGCAACGGCTATTTCGTTTGCAGCATTGAGTGCGCAGGGCATGTTGCCACCGCGGGTTATTGCCTCCCTGGCCAGGGTCAGGCTGCGGAAGCGTTTTGTGTCAGGCTTTTCAAACGTGAGTGATGCAATATCTGCCAGTGCCGGGCGCGGGATATCAGTGATTACCCTCTCAGGAAAGGTAAGTGCATAGATGATTGGGAGGCGCATATCAGGGATGCCCAGCTGCGCCTTGACAGAGCCGTCTTTAAACTGCACGAGTGAATGAATGACTGACTGCGGGTGGATGAGCACCTCTATCTTCCCTGGGGGCAATCCAAAGAGCCAGTGAGCCTCAATAACCTCAAGGCCTTTGTTCATGAGTGTGGCTGAGTCAATAGTTATTTTGTGTCCCATGGTCCAGTTAGGATGACGCAAAGCCATTTCAGGCGTCACCTTGTCGAGATCCTCCGACCTTGTAGTCCTGAAGGGCCCGCCGGAGCCCGTCAGTATGATTTTTTCCATTGAGCCTGCCGGTTCCCCAACGAGGCATTGCATTATGGCAGAGTGTTCAGAGTCAATAGGTATTAGGCGGCTGCCGGAGCGGGAGGCCATACCCGTTATCATTTCCCCGGCAACGACCAGGGTCTCCTTATTTGCAAGGGCCACTTCCTTTCCTGCTGCAACAGCTGCTGCTGTGGGCAGCAGCCCTGCAAAACCCACCATAGCTGCAACTACAGTATCAGCTGTGCTACCGGCAACAACCGCCTCAGCGGAATCCATGCCTGAAAAAACCTCTATTGAAAGACCTGCCAAGGCCTCCTTAAGCTTTAAGTAATGTTCATCATTGCCAATAACTACCTGTTTCGGCCTGAAGAGTTTCGCCTGCAGGATGAGAAGATCAATATTATTGCCGGCAGTGAGCACCTCTACGGTGAAAAGATCAGGATAACGCGAGACAATATCCAGTGTCTGAGTCCCTATAGACCCTGTAGAACCGAGAATTGCCAATCGTTTATGCATCCGCCTTTCCGATATTAAAAGAAAATATATTGTGCCGGATCAAGGGGTTCTCCGTTGTGCCACAGCTCAAAATGCAGGTGTGGTCCTGAAGTATACAATTCGCCGGAATCCCCAACGATAGCTACTGCCTCGCCGGCCCATACCCGGTCTCCCATCTCCTTGAGAAGAGTCGAGTTATGCTTATAAACAGAAACCAGGCTATTGCTGTGTTGAATAATCATTACAAAACCAGTTTCCATTGTCCATCCTGTCATTATCACAGTACCGTCAAGGGTTGATGAAACAACTGCTTTGGGCTGAGTCACAATGTCAGTGGCAAAGTGTCTGGTGCGCACATCAAAGTTGCTTGAGACAATCCCCTTCACGGGAGGGAAAAAGTGTATACTGGCAAGGATAGTACCTCTTTCTGCTCCTGTGGTGCCGGTAGTAAGATTGAATCGTTCCTCACCCTCTACCCTGGACCGGAGAAGGGAATCATCAACCGAAGGCTGAAAGGTTATCCTGCTGTAGTCTCGGGTGCTGTCTCTCATGGTTACCTTGCCAATAGGCTGTTTCCCGGAAATGACTGCATTCAGATCCATAAAATATTTGTCCCTGATCTCTATTTCATTCTCGAGTGA
>JAQBHM010000283.1:0-2641 GCA_032127795.1 Bacteroidales bacterium
CGGAGCCAGATGCATGACCTTGAATACGATGACGGAAAGAAACTTTTCAGATACCATCCGCTATTTAGCTGGTCATATGATGAAGTCACTGATTACATCAGGAAGAATGAGATCCCTTACAATTCGCTGCATGACAAAGGATTTGTAAGCATAGGCTGTCAGCCCTGCACAAGGGCTGTGCCGGAGGGTCAGGATTCCCGTGCAGGACGATGGTGGTGGGAAAATGACGGCTCAAAAGAGTGCGGTCTCCACATTTAATTTGAATTTTTTAATAATTAACAGGTATATGGAAATCAACGATGAACACCTGAAAGATCTTGAGAATGAGGCAATTTTCGTAATGAGGGAGGTTGCTGCCCAGTTTGAAAACAAAGTCCTTTTATTTTCCGGTGGCAAGGACTCGATAGTCCTTGTGCATCTTGCCAGAAAAGCATTCTGGCCCTCAAAAATACCATTCAGTCTTTTGCATATTGATACCGGCCATAATTTTGAAGAGACCTTGCATTTCCGTGATGATCTCGCAAAAGAATACGGTGCAGAGCTGATTGTCAGATATGTTCAGGACTCAATAGATAAAGGACGGGTAACAGAAGAACAGGGCGTCAATGCGAGCCGCAACAAGGCTCAGTCAGTGACTCTTCTTGATGCCATAGAAGAATTGAAGATTGATGTGGCGATTGGTGGAGGCAGGCGTGATGAGGAAAAGGCAAGAGCGAAAGAGAGATTCTTCTCACACAGGAACGAATTCGGGCAGTGGGATCCGAAAAACCAGCGCCCTGAGCTGTGGAACATCTTTAATGGCAGAAAACATATGGGAGAACACTTCAGGGTTTTCCCGATAAGCAACTGGACTGAGCTCGATGTATGGCAATATATCCTTAACGAAAAGATCAGGCTTCCGGAATTGTACTATACTCACAGACGTAAGATATTTAACAGGAACGGTGTATTTCTGGCATGGGCTCCCTTTATGCAGTTGAAACCCAATGAAACAGTAATTGAAGCAGATGTCAGATGCCGTACTATAGGAGATATAACCTGTACGGGAGTAACCCTGTCCCAGGCTCAGTCACTTGAAGAGATCGTTGCCGAGATAGCAGCTACAAGAGTCACTGAAAGAGGTGGCAGATATGATGATAAACGGTCTGAAGCAGCAATGGAAGACCGTAAGAAAGAGGGATATTTCTGATCAGGAGAAGATCTATTTAAAGTGCATTTACAGATATCTATAATGAAATTGAACGGGAACAATAAGAATAAAAGCCTTCTCAGGTTTACTACAGCCGGCAGTGTTGACGACGGAAAAAGCACCCTGATAGGGCGCCTGTTATATGACAGTAAATCAATTTTTGAAGACCAGATAGACCATATAGTGCTGTCAGGCAAAAGGCTTGGGAGGGAAGAACTGGACCTCTCGCTTTTAACAGACGGACTGCGGGCAGAACGTGAGCAGGGCATAACCATTGATGTAGCATATCGCTATTTTGCCACTCCTGCCAGGAAGTTTATCATCGCAGATACCCCCGGACATATTCAGTATACGAGGAATATGGTCACCGGGGCGAGCACTGCAGATCTTGCAGTGATCCTTATTGATGCACGCAAGGGCGTTCTGGAACAGACAATCAGACATTCCTATATCGCTTCACTCCTTGACATAAGGCATGTGGTTTTCTGCATCAATAAAATGGATATGGTGAACTACAATGAGGAGGTTTACAATAAAATCAAAACTGACCTTGGCAGGATATCTTTAAAGCTGAATATTGAAAATACCGATTATATCCCTATCAGTGCAAAGTACGGAGATAATGTTGTTGACCATTCTGAAGAGATGAAGTGGTACAGCGGTAAAACGTTTCTCAGTTATATTGAGACAGTAGAGATAAAGAAGAACAAGAATCCGGAGCATCCGCGGTTTCCTGTTCAGACAATAATACGACCTCATTCACATGAGTATCATGATTATCGCGGCTATGCGGGCAGGGTTGCCAGCGGGGTATTTCATGCCGGCGATGAAATAGTGGTCTTGCCGTCAATGCAGCGGTCAAGGATTAAAAGCATCGGTCTTTTTGAGAAGAGTCTTCTGCAGGCGTCTGCAGGCGACTCGGTTACCATGACACTTGAAGATGAGATTGATATCAGCAGGGGCGATATGTTTGTTGCCACGGGAGATATGTCGGAGATCAGTCATGACATTGAACTGATGGTTTGCTGGTTTAATGAGAAACCGCTTAATCCTTCAGGCAGATATATTGTCAGGAATTGCAGTAATGAATCAGGCTGTAATATCAGGGCAGTAGATCATAAAGTGAATATCAATACACTTGAAAAGGAGACAGAAGATCTGACTGTAAGGATGAATGATATAGCCAGGATAAAGATCAGGAGTTCAAAGCCTTTATGTGTTGATCAATACAAAAGAAATAACATCACAGGAAGTGTTATTCTCATCGATGAAGTCACCAACGAGACTCTTGCTGCGGGGATGGTTGTTATGTAAAAATTGATCTGTAATACCAGATAATTTAAAAGAAAGAGAGTGTCTCAAAAGTATTTTTACCACCCCGTCCGCCGGCTGGCGGACACCCCTCCTTTTTAAAGGAGGGGAAATGTCTGAATTTAAATATTTTAATTCCTC
>JAQBHM010000284.1:0-8573 GCA_032127795.1 Bacteroidales bacterium
GGCCAGGGAATGGTGTCCGGGTCATCGGCAGGAATAGGGAAGGAAGGATAATCAAGGGCCTCGACCTCTTTTTCAGAAAAGCCTTTAACCAGGGTGCAACCAAGACCTTCATTGTAGACTGCTTTCGCTTTCCAGAATAAAAACAAACGGCTTGTCACAATTTTGGTTTCATAGTCAATATTGTTTTTGCTGTAGTAGACGGGGAAGAAGTTAAGCTCCTCCTTTTCAAGGCTTGCCTGTGTGCGGCCTGCAACAAAAACTCCTGATGCAAGGTTCTTTGCCGCATAGCCCGTGATACCGGGAGCGAGATAATTGATATATAGCACTACTGCTGTCAGAAGCATAATTATGAAAATCAGCAGGGAACGAAGAACGATTTTTTTCATAGCTATTCTATTTTATTAGGCCAATATATACTTTTTATCCATTAGTCAGATTATTTGGCCCGGATCAACTAATTTAGGATGTTGAAAACCAGGTAACCTGTTTTTCTTACTGAAACGAATCCGGAAGGAGAAACAAAAGAACGGGCTGGCAGTGGCAGCGGTTACCTTTGGTATAGGAAAATAACAGGCATCTCTGTAGCAGGAAGGAGATAGATGATAACAATAAAACGGAAGATAGCAGCAGTAATCCCTGTCGCCCTGGTTGCCACATTGATGATTATTTTAAGCCGGAGTGATAAAAAAGCGGAGGTGATTTTATCGCCTGAGCCGAGAAGCGGCACTGCAATCATACTTACAGGAGCTGCCGCCCGCATACCCCAGGAAGCAGCTTTGCTGGAGGAGATGGACAAGAGAGGCCTCCTGAAAGACCTGGTGTTTATTTCCGGGGCAAGCTCCGGGGCTCTCAACTCAGTTATGCTTAACGGGATCCTGTCAGGCAGAATGACATGGGATGAATATCGAAACATACTGTATGGCCTCAGAAACAGTGATATCTTCCTGCAGGAAGGAAAGAAGCTGCCTGTAAATACCTCACCGGCAAGAGCTCTTTATAAAAGCGTCATTGAAGAAAAGCTGGGGTATTCCAGGATTGGCGATCTGCCGTATACTACGGCCATTTCAATAACACATCCGGAGGACCTGTATCTGAAGAGAACAAACTACCGCATGTTCAACCGGAAGATCAATGCAGAGTCTGATACAACTTTGAGTCTGGTGGATATTCTGATGGCTTCAACATCCTTCCCTCTGATTTTTCCGGCAGTAAGAATAGAAAATGCAACAACCATACCCGATGTTGATTATATTGACGGAGGAACGGGAGACGACATGGTGCCTTATTATGCCCTGTTTGAATTTGAGAAATTCAGAGGAGCGGGAGTGAAGAAAATATATATTATAAGCCGTAAAATTGGTGGTGCTCCGGAAATCAGCGAAGAGCTGAAAGGGCTGGGAATAAATGATAAGGGATTATTTGACAGGCTTGGCGTTTCCATTGATGCCATAATAAGCAAAGGGATTATGAAGAGGCTGGAGGCCTATTCTGCGGAGGCACCGGATCATGTTCCACTTACATTTGTATGGATTCCTGATTTCGAAGCCGACTTTCTGCTGTTCAATTTTGACAACCTTAAACAACAATATGATCTCACCTCTGAGTGGGCTGAAAATCATGATCCGATGCCTCTCAGTGATTTTCTTTTGCAGCAGCAGGTTATAAAAAAATAGAATAAGCCTTATGCAGAAACATGATTTCAAAAATCACCCTGTATGGTCCTGGAGTGATAGTTACAGTACTAAATATAGCTTTGTTTATCAGTTTTTTCAGATGATCAGTAACTTATAAAATCTAATATAAATTGGAAAGACCGGATCTATATTTCATAGCCCTTATCCCTGGCTTGGAACTGCGTGATGAGATAAGTGTGATGAAGGAGGAAATGAAGCGAGACTTCAATTCATCACATGCACTGAAATCACCTGCACATATCACACTCCAGATGCCGTTCAAGGCAAACAGCCAGGATGAATTGCAACTGGTAAAGACTTTGAGTCTGCTTGCCGCAGGTGAGAAGCCATTCAGGGTTGATTTAAACGGTTTTGGAGCCTTTGCACCAAGAGTATTATTTATCAGGGTCAGTGACCACAAGCAGATTGAAGATCTGCATCTTCGCCTGAGTCAAATGCTCAGAGGCCTTCAATGGTTTCCTCAGGATGAGATTATGTCTGATGTGCATCCTCATATTACTATTGCTACAAGGGATCTTTCAAAAGAGATGTTTAAACTGGCATGGCCACAGTTTGAAAACAGGGAGTTTGACGGGACATTTGAGACAAAGAGTATCTTTCTCCTGAAGCACAATGGCAGAAACTGGGATATTTTCATGGAATTTACTTTTGGAGGTAATGAATAGGAGGAGATTTGTTTCAAAAAGTGCCCTGGTCACTTCCGGACTTCTGGCGGCAGGAAGAGGCTACGGTTTTCCGGGATCTTCTTTATATAAGCGGGAAATAATAAAAGAGAGGGGGCTGTATGATCTTTTCCGGAATCCTGATATTCATTACCGCCCCTTTGTCAGATGGTGGTGGAACGGCAACAAAGTGGAAGCCGATGAGCTGGTCAGGGAGCTGCACATATTGAAAGAAGCGGGGATAGGCGGAGTAGAGATCAATCCTGTACAATTTCCCACTCGTTTTGACGGTGATGACCTCGGGAAGCCCTCCCTGAAATGGCTTAGCCCGGAGTGGATAAGAATGCTGCAGGTGGTATTTGACGAGACAAGATCATCCGGCATGACTTGCGACCTTATTGTCGGATCAGGATGGCCCTTTGGGGCTGAATACCTGGAGGGTGATGAACTATCCCAGGTTGTGGTGATTGCTGTCAGGAAAATCAAAGGGCCTCTGACATATGAAACGTCCAGGGGTGAAATCTTCAATGAGGCTGACCCTGCTGTCAGCTCACCCTACTCCGGACGTACAATGGAATTGCTTTCCCTTATTCTTGTTCCTGACCCGGTATCAGATTTGAGCGAGGTTACTGATTTTCAGGATCAGACCGAAGAGGAATATATTACAGTTACTGTCCCTGAGGGAGACTTTGCACTTTACGGGCTGGTTAAAATCCAGGGCTTCATGAAGGTTATCAATGGCGTCCCCGGAGCTACGGGGCCGGTGCTGAACCACTATAATGAAGATGCTGTGAGGAAGTACCTCATGAGAATGTCTGATACCATAGAGGCGCAGACAGGGCCTTTGTCGAACCACATACGTGCCCTTTTTACTGACAGTCTGGAACTTGAAGGTGCCAACTGGTCTGCTGACATGAGGGAGGAGTTCATACGAAGAAGGGGTTATGACCTTTTTCCCTACCTGCCCTTTGTGCTTTTCAGAACCGGGGCTATGGGGAATATATCAGACTCTAAGTACGGAGTTGTCATGAATACTGATTTTAAGAGTATGATCCGTTGCGTCAGGTACGATTTTGAATTTACAAAAGCCGAGCTGCTTGAAGAGCGCTTTATAAAAACATTTTCAGGATGGTGCAGGGAACTGGGAGTCAAATCGCGAATGCAGGCGTACGGTCGCTCTTTCTTTCCTCTTGAAAGCAGCTTCTCTGTTGACATTCCCGAGTGCGAATCATGGACCATGAACTGGCTGAAGCACAGGGTGGGAGAAGAGATGCCTGAAGAAGACTACCGACGGGGAAGGGCTTATACAATGATCAACAAGTATGTCTCTTCGGCAGCACATCTAAAGGGGAAGAGAATGATCAGCTGCGAGGAGATGACAGACACATATACCGTTTTTAACACCTCACTGGAAAACCTGAAGATAGGAGGTGACCAAAGTGCAATATCCGGAGTAACACATACTGTCTTTCACGGGTTCAACTACTCTCCCCCGGAGGCTCCATGGCCGGGGTGGATCAGGTACGGAGGGTACTTCAATGAAAAAAACAACTGGTGGCCATATTTCAATATTTATAACGGGTATAAGAGCAGGATGTCAGCGCTGTTACAGAATTCGGTGATGTATGCTGACATTGCCATACTGCCACCTCTGGAAGACATGTGGAGCATCATCGGCGCCCAGACAGAACCTTTTCCATCCATCACACACGTTGAGTACATGACACTTGTCTGGGAGGCTGTTATCAAGAACGGCAGCGGCTGCGATTATGTGTCCGGGAATGTAATTCGCGACTCGGAAATGAAGAATGGCTTTATGCATTACGGGCCACGTAAGTATAACACCCTGTTTCTAATCGGAGTGGAAAGTATTAGCAGTGAAACTGCCGCCAGACTCCTTGATTTTATTACTGGTGGCGGAAGGATCTTCTGCATTGAGACATGCCCCGGCAAATCACCGGGATGGAAGGATCATCTAATAAAGGACAGGGAGGTGGCCGCACTGGTTGGAAAGATGAGAGCTCATAAAGAGAGGTTTATTGAACTACAGCCTCCCGCAAAGGACTTTATAGGCTGGTACAGGAATATTCAGGAGCAATATTCAATAAGGCCTTATGTCAGGATCGACAAGCCAGACCCGTTTGTGATGCAGATACGGTGCCAGGCTGAAGACGGATCAGAAATCATCTGTATCATAAACTCACATCTCCATAACTCTCATAAGACAAAGATCACTTTCAGTGATATACTGACCCGTAACAGGCATCCATGGCTCTGGGATCCGGAAAGCGGAGAAAGGCACAGAATCTATTTATCACCCGGGAATAACCTTGATCTTGATATGGGTCCCGGTGATTCATTTCTCATAGTTTTCAGCCCTGAAAAAAATGGCCCGGAGTGGAAGCCGTGGCCTGCACAGGGAAAAGATTCTGTAACCCTTTCCGAAGGATGGAGTGCTGAGTTCAGACACTGTCACGATGGGTCAGTCACGACTGCTGAGACATGTATGCTTCACGATCTGAAAGAAATGCCGGAGTTTGTAAATTTCTCAGGGACGGTAGTGTACCGAAACAAAATCTTATGCAGGAATGATAATCTTATGTTTCTGAATCTCGGAAAGGTGTTCGGAGTGTCAGAGGTAAGGATAAATGGCAAAGACTGCGGTATCAGATGGTACGGGAGAAGGATTTTTCCTGTAAGCGACATGATTGTGACGGGATTGAACACAATTGAGATCAGTGTTACTACTTCAATGGGTAACTACATGAAATCATTGACAGATAATCCTATAGCTCAATACTGGACAAATGAGAAGAATAAAAACCAGCCATTACAGTCAATGGGACTTGTAGGGCCTGTAACCTTATACGGAGAATAATAACATGAAAACTACCAAAACAATTGTATTTGTCCTGATGCTTCTGGCCACGGCTCAGATATCCGGGAAAGATTATAATGCGTCAATGTTTGGCATCAGATCCAACGGGACTACCTTAAACACCACTTCAATTCAGAAGGCCATAGATTATATTCATGAAAACGGTGGGGGGAGACTTGTCTTTTACGTTGGACGATACCTGACAGGTACAATTTATCTGAAATCGGATGTGACCATCCAGCTTGAGGAGGGGGCCATTCTATTAGGCTCTGTCAATCCGCTGGATTATGAGATGAATTTCAACTGGACTGCAATGATCTTTGCCCTTGATCAGGAGAATATAGGCATCACCGGCAAGGGTGTTGTTGACGGACAGGGATTTGCGGTTGCATATAATCTTGTTGATCTGATACACAAGGGGGTAATAAAGGATCCGCTGAAATATGACAGGCCTCGTGAGACTATCCGTCCGCAGAACATATATTTCAGGGGATGCCGTAATATCACCATCCAGGGCATCACGCTGAAGGATCCGGGTAGCTGGAACCAGCAATATGACCAGTGCAGAAACCTAACCATCGACCGTATAACAGTTGACAGCAAGTCATACTGGAACAATGACGGTGTTGACATCGTTGACTGCGACAGTGTTGTTGTCTCAAACTCCTATTTTGACGCCGCTGATGACGGGATATGCCTTAAATCACACAGTGCTGATTTCGTCTGCCAGAACGTATTTGTGTACAACAATACAGTGCGTACCAGTGCCAATGGCATTAAATTCGGCACTGTAGGCCATGGTGGATTCCGTAATATTAAAATTGTAAATAATCTTGTCTTTGACACCTACAGGTCGGCAATAACCTTTGCTGCCGTTGACGGTGGGGTGGTTGAAAATATCACTGTTGACAGCCTGAGGTCAATCAACACCGGAAATGTTATCTTTCTCAGAATAGGAGAAAGGAGAGCAGGAAAGAAGGGCAGAATGAACAATATCTTGATCTCAAATGTGTATGCTGAGGTCCCGGCCACCAAACCGGATGCAGGTTACAACTATGAAGGACCGGTTGAAGATATGCCACGGAATATATCCCCTGCCTCCATAGTCGGAATGGCTGATGCCAGAATAGAGAATGTGACATTGAGGAACATAGAGATTCACTACCCGGGAGGCGGAAATCCGGCTTTTGCCAAAGTGGGACTGGATGAGCTTGATAAAGTGCCTGAGATGGGTGCAAATTATCCGGAATTCTCTATGTTTAAGGAGTTGCCGGCCTGGGGATTTTATATCCGCCATGCAAAAGGGATCATCTTTGAAAATGTAATCCTTACGTGTGAAAAGAAAGATTACAGGACAGCCGTTGTACTGGATGATGTTGAGGGGGCAACATTTAAATCCCTGAAGGTAACGGAACCTGGCGCCAGAAAGGGGCCGGTTTACTCATATAAATCAACTGACGTGACAATCGGAAATAAATAGCAGATTATTGCCACTGTTTATCCCAGGTCAGATATTTTTTTCAGAAGCATCTTATCCCTGATGGTTACCTCCTTGCCTTCAATGCTTATTATGCCCTCTTTTCTAAGTTCAGTAAGGAGCCTGACAGTGTTTTCCTCCGAAATTGCTGACATCTCTCCCAATTCTTTCCGGGTAATTGATAACTTGTATTTGCTGGTTCCGTAAAAACCTGAAAGGTTAAGTAAGCTCTCTGCTATCCTTCCCCTGATATTTTTTTGGTTCAGGCAGATGAGTTTGTTCATGATTAGTGCAACAGATCTCCCGAAAGCTTTGTTAAGTTTTAGAAGTACTTCATGATTTTCAAGGTAAAGTTCCTTCAGGAAATCAAGATCAACCATACATACTTTAGAATCCTCAATTGCAGAGACAGAATATGTATAATGAATACTTTCAAAAAACGAAAGAAGGCCTATATAGGCCGGCGGTTTCATGAGGTATAAAATTATATTGTGGCCGTTAATACCTTCAATATAAAGCTTCGCGGTTCCCTCTACCAGGTATATTGCATGACTGACATTGTCACCCTGTCTACATATCTTCTCATGTTTTCTGAACTGAGCCTGAATGGTTTTTGCCCCGGAGAATGACCTCCCTGTTAATGTAATTGCCTCATAAATATCACATTTCTGCTGGCAATTCTCACAAGAGACCTTCCTGGTAACTTTCATCACTATTTGTTTTAACAAATATAGTTGATTATTTAAGTTGATTTAAATCAATGTTACATTGCAATTAAATGAGCTATATATCCATTGACAATTTCCCTATTTTAGTTTCACTTAAAAAGTTACAAAAAGTCAATAGAATCTATGGAATCAACAGATCAGTACAATTTCAGTATTTTCAGTCCGCGAAACCGGCATGGGAGGAAGAACAGGAATGTTATTATCTCTATGCTGTTAATCTGGACGGTAGCTGTTTTTGGTTTTCAAATCCTGCTCAGGGTCATTGAGAAACCTACACCGGAGAAATCTCTTATAGTCTTTGAATCACAATGGCCGGCTGCCCAGGCAGGCGATATGCAGGCAGTTGATTACAGGGCTTTGCTTCATTCTCTTGTTCTTGTCAAAGGAAAAAACGTTGTGAAGCCTGAAGACAAGAAGATCCTCTCCGGGGCAATAAGCTGTGGTGCATTCAAAGTTCTGCCTGACAGCATTAAGCCGCAGATAATGAGTGGTATTTCTGATCTTCAGACATACAAAACAGAACTTATTACTGCGAACGACGAGGAATATTTAAGGTTAAAAATCATGATTGCAGAGACAAGTAAAATGCTTGCAGTCACCAGCGGAGAGTTCTCAGGGTTTGATTATGGATCTCTTGAGGCAGCAATTTTTGTTGGCAGTCTTGTGGAAAACCATCCGGATTCATTTAGTGATGAGTTCTTCAGTGAACTCCCCGGAATCATGAAATTATATCTCACACATAATCAGTCTCCTCTTACAGACTCTAAGTTTCTCGGATTTCCCTTTCATTATTTTTATACGGGGGTCTTTCTGCTGATACTTTTCATTGTTTTGTGTATTGTGTATAATGTTTTGATAGAATGGCGATTAGGTAAAGAGGGCGTTGTCGAATAACGTAATTAAGCTGAATTATGAAAAAGATATTTATAACAATTTTAGTGGCCTTTTCGGGCGCTATTACCCTGAAAGCTCAGAACCTTACCCAGCTTGAAGGAAGTTTTAAGACGGGGCCTGCAATAATTCTGATCGCAATTCTTCTGACATTTGTCCTGGTAGGGATATTCTTCCGTGCGAAGGATCCTGCCGATTATTATGCTGCCGGCAGGAAGATATCAAGGGTAGGTTCAGGGATGG
>JAQBHM010000285.1:0-2851 GCA_032127795.1 Bacteroidales bacterium
TGATTGATTCTTTATCCATCTGGTGATTATGAATTCTGAACAAGTTTTACTATTCCGGCAATGATTGCCTCTGGTTTTGGAGGGCATCCGGGGATGTAAGCATTGACGGGAATGATTTTGTCTACCGGTCCGGCGAAGGTGTATCCCTCTGCGAATATCCCCCCGGTACATCCGCAGGCGCCTATTGCAACAACCAGGATAGGTTTCGGGGCCTGGTTGTAAATCTCTATGAGTCTTTCCCTGTCACGGGTATTAATTGCCCCGTTGACAAGCAAGACGTCAGCATGCCTTATGCTCCCTACGAGAAGGATGCCGAACCTTTCGAGGTCATGCCGCGGTGTCAGGCAGTCCAGTATTTCGATATCGCAATTATTGCAGGAGGCTCCCCCGAAGTGGAAGACCCATAGCGATTTTTTGAAGCAATAATTTCCGAAGCCCACAGTATATTTATTTAGTAACCAAATGCAATAAGTACCAGCGCAATGGCAGCAATCAGATTCATCCATACAAGGAAGAAGCTCATGGCTTGTTTAATCTTGACCCTTGGATTGGTATTACGGATCAGTGTCAGAAGAAGGACAACCAGGAGAACCTTCAGCACTGCCCATAGAATGCCAATCCCGTCAGATCTGAAGCCGCCCATCAACATTGCGGCAAGGAATGCCGGAAGGATGAACAGCATAATATATTTCGTCAGCTTAATAAATGCATAGGCAGGGCCTGAGTACTCAATGAATATGCCTTCCGTTATTTCGGCCTCTGCCTCTGGCATGTCAAAGGGTACAAGCGCCAGTTTGGCCTGGATGCAGAAAATGGCTACAATAAACAACAGCACTCCCGAGATACTCCCTATGAACGGATGGCCAGCCTGTTGTGTCTGAATGATTGTGTTGAGATCGAAATGCTGCCCGCATTTCATGATTATGCCGGCAATGAAAAGGAGAAATGTAAGTTCATAACTCAGGATCAGTTTCATCTCTCTCGATCCTCCTACTGCTGCAAGCGGATTCCCTGATGCCAATGCCCCTATGATATATGAAAATGACGGAATGGTAAGGAGATAAAATATTACAAGCAGGTCGCCCCTGAATCCTGATGTTATATTGAACATCGGAAGGAGGATGAAAACTCCGGCCATAGTGGCGCCGAAAACGGCAAAGAGCGGTGCCATGAGAAATATCACCGGGGAGCCGTACTTTGGAAGAATTGTCTCCTTGACAAGCAGGAGTTTGAAAAAGTCATAGAAAGGCTGAAGCAGAGGAGGCCCTTTCCGGAACTGTACCCTGGCAGTTATTTTCCTGTCGAACCAGGAGAGGAATGCCCCTGCAAGAGAAATAAAAAGCAGGCCGGGGAAGACAAGAAAATAAAAAATATCAATTGCCATATAGCTATTATTTACAGTGCCTCTGTTTTATACAGGTATTCTTTTATAAGAACCATTTCATTGAGGCGGTATATATCCTCATCCGGGTTTTCATCAGCTTCAGTAAGAGTAACACACCCTGCGGGGCATTTTTCAACGAATTCCGCCACATCTGCATTGTCTTTCAGGTCATAGAAAAGGTCCTTATTGCGGTGATGACTGAAAAAATCAGTCATGATTGTCCCGAATGGACAAATTGTAACACATGACTTGCATGAGACGCACAGGTTTGTATGCCGGCAGATCAATCCGTCGGTATCTTTTTCAAGGGCATCAGCAGGGCACACATTGATACAGGGCGCATCTTCACACCTGCGGCATGTAAAGCTGAATGTTGCAAGCTCTCTTATTGTTTTTAGCCCTGCAGTATTAAGGGACGGATAAAAGAAAGCCTCCGGCAGTGCCAGTCCGGGATTGTCAATCAGGGCAGCACGGAGCTTTATCATATCGAGAAGTATATTCATACTCCGGTTGGTTTAATCCAGGATCAGCTGGTTCATCAGCTGGAACCTTGTGTCACTGAGTCTTTGCGAGATAGTCTGGGCAATCTTTGACATTGTCTTGAATCCGAAGTCACAGTCTTTTTCAATCTCCGTATTGAGTTTTTTGCCGTCTATTGCAATGACCCGAGCCGGCGTTATAGCTGTTACCCAGGCGGTGGACACAAACGGATAGAAAACCGCAGACCATGAAAAGAGCTGTCCTTCCTCAATGGTGCCAAGGTGGATCCTCTTTTCCTTCGGGAGGCTGATGCCCAGTGAGAGGGTGCCTTCCAGCAGGACATAGGCTTCGCTGAGCTTGTCATATTGCTCAAAAAGTATTTCTTTAACCTTGAACTCCTTTATTGAGCTTATGGAGGCTATTGTTTCCAGTTGTGCGTCAGTGTATTTTTCAAAAAACCTGATCTTTTTAAGATCTGTTGATTTCATATTCATGGCACTCTTCTGTTATGTTACTACTTCCAGATGTCAGGAGTATGTTTCAATTCATCGTAGGTAAAGACCGGTCCGTCTTTACAGACAAAAAAATCACCCATCATGCAATGTCCGCATTTACCCAGACCGCATGACATGTTTTTTTCCATCGACAGATATATCTGTTCATCCCTATAACCCATCTCTAGAAGCCTGATAGTGCCAAACTTCATCATTATCGGCGGGCCGCAGACTACAGCAACAGAGTTCTCTATGCTTATACTTATTTTATTCAGAAGATTGGTGGCGACACCAACAGAACCTGTCCATCCCTCTTCGGCTTTGTCAACCGTCTGGTATGATTCAAATTTCTCAATGGCGTTAAGTCTTGCGAACAGAGGCTTGTAAATACAGTCTGACGGGGTTTTTGAGCCGTAACAAAGTATCACCTTTTCAAGTTTGTCTTTCATGCTCTCAAGGGTAAACAGCAATGAACGTATCGGGGCAAGGCCGC
>JAQBHM010000286.1:0-3923 GCA_032127795.1 Bacteroidales bacterium
AAAAATAAAATCACAGAGCTCACGGGAGAAGGAAGATGCAGGGAGTTTTATGAAGCATGGCATGCCAGCATGATCACGAAAAGAGATATTGACTCCATAAAAGCATGGGGTTTTAACTCCGTCAGGTTGCCGATGCATTACAATCTCTTCACACTGCCGGTAGAGGAAGAGCCTGTTCCCGGAGAGAATACATGGAGAGAAACCGGATTTGAAATGACCGACTCACTGTTATCATGGTGCAGTAAGAATGAGATATGGCTTATTCTTGATCTCCATGCAGTACCGGGAGGACAAGGCAACGACAAGCCGATAGCAGATGTTGATACCCTTAAACCCAAACTTTGGGAAAGCGACCTGAACAGGAATAAGACAGTGGCATTGTGGAAGAAATTAGCTGAGCGTTACTGTAACGAGGAGTGGATTGGAGGTTATGATCTCATCAATGAAACAAATTACCCTATGGAGGGCAATGTGCCACTTAAGGAGCTTTTTCTTGAGATCACAGCCGCAATCAGGGAGGTTGACACAAACCACATCATCTTCATAGAGGGGAATGATTTCGCAAATAATTACACCGGTCTGACCCCTCCGTGGGATTCAAACATGGCATACAGTTTTCACAAATACTGGAATCCAACCACCACTGAAACCATTCAGAAGTACCTTGACATAAGGGAAGAATTCAGCATTCCGTTCTGGATGGGCGAGTCGGGAGAGAATAAAAATGACTGGTACAGGTCTGCTGTGGCTCTTTTTGAATCAAACAACCTCGGCTGGGCATGGTGGACCATAAAAAAGGTAGATTCTGAGAGCGGCATAATGAATGTAGCATATCCTGAAGGCTACAAGGAACTAATTGACTACTGGTCGGGCATTGGAGAACGGCCCGATGCAGATGATGCATTCAGGACTCTGATGGAACTGGCAGAGAATATGAAGATTGAGAACTGCAGGGTCAATTACCCGGTACTTGAAGCACTGTTCGGAAGGTAGCGGATAGGATCGCACCTTCCCTTAACCTTAACCTTAACCTTTGCCTCAGCCTCAGCCTCAGCCTCAGCCTTAACCTAACCCTCAGCCTCAACCTTAACCTTAACCTTAACCTTAATAGGTATAAATACCCCTTTCAAAATAGGTTTTAATCCCGTTCCGGGTCTTGTCAGCTATAGGTATTTTTGAGCTTCCCCAGAAAAGAAAGAAATAATGGAAGATCTCTATGCAAGGTTAATGCATGATGTCAGATTTGAGGAGGGTCTCAATGCCTGTATGAATTGTGGAGTATGTACAGGCATATGTCCGGCAGCAGAGTACTACAACTATGACCCGAGAAGGGTAGTAGACCTGGTGCAGACACGGAATAACAACATCATTATTGACCTGCTTAAAAGTGAGACGATATGGTATTGCGGGCAGTGTATGAGCTGCAAGACCCGTTGTCCGCGCGGAAATACACCGGGTTTGATTATAATGGCCCTGCGAAAGGTATCACAGGAACTTGGCTACTTCACTGATTCAGAGAAGGGCAGGCAACAGTTTGCAATCAAACGTACCGTCGGAGACAACATTCTGAAACATGGCTACTGTGTGGTATCATATGATGTAGATCCAAAGACACATCCGGAGCAGGGACCGGTATGGGAGCATTACTATAATCACCTGGAGGATTCACTCGCCCGCGTTGGAGGGGAGCTCAACGGCACGGAGGGGCCTACACGCAAGATCAGTGACGATGTTCTCCAGGAGCTGAAAGACATTTTTGAAGTGACCGGAGGAAATGAACTTTATAATGCTATTGAAGAAGCCTCGGAATTAAAGGCTGATGAGATGGGATTGGAGTTTAAACGCGAGGGAAGAGATTTTGAATATTTCAGACATGTTGTAAGCACCGATAATGGCACTCATCAGTCTGAGCAGGAAGATATCAGGAGGGAAGAATATGCAGTTAGAAGGTAAAAAACGAATCTGGGCGGAATACCAGAAGAACATCCCTGACGATAATTTCTTCTATGTGAGGTCATGTATCAGGCAGACATTCTTTGCAGGCTCTGAACAGGTTTTTCTCAAAATCATGCGTGATGATCTCGGGAAAGATGTTTTTGAGGATCCCAGGCATACCACCTGTACGGGTATCGGTTATCACGGTGATGTAGTACCTTTTGAAACAATACAGGCCGTAGTTGCCCGTCATTTTTCCCTTGCCACCGAGGCCGGATACAAAAACATTGCCATATCATGTGTTACCTCTTTTGGCATCTATACTGAGATACTTGAGACCTGGAAACATTTTCCGGAGACACTTGAGCGAACACGTGAAGATCTTTATAAAGCCACAGGTCGGACATTTGAGATTCCAGAGAGCATTTCGCATGCCAGTGATATCATTTATAAGTTCAGGGATGAAATAGCCAGCAAGGCAAAATACAACCTGGTGGATGTTAATACCGGAAAACCTCTGAAAGTGGTGGAGCATATCGGTTGCCACTATGCAAAAATGTTCCCCAAATACGGAATTGGCGGTGCTGAGTTCCCGCATGTGCTGGTAGGGATGATTGAATCATGGGGTGGTGACATCATAGACTATCCGGAGCGCCGTCACTGCTGTGGCTTCGGCTTCCGACAGTATCTTGTACAGGCGAACCGCGGTTATTCTATCTCCGCCTCACGGAAGAAATTTGAGTCTATGGAGCCTTACCGGCCTGATATGATCATTGCCAACTGTCCGGGTTGTGCCATGTTCATGGACAGGTGGCAGTATACGATAAAAGAGATTGACGGTATTACTTACGGATCAGAGAGTCAGGGAATACCGGTACTGACATATGAAGAAGTTGCAGCACTGGTCCTTGGTTATGACCCCTGGGAGACCGGACTGCAATATCATAATGTGCAGGCACTGCCGATGATGCGCAGGATGGGTATCAAGGCAGATCCGGAGAAGAGATTTATAGCAAAAGACGGCAGCAGGCTGCCTGAACCTGCAAACCTGATTAATTCGTGAATGTAATGGCAAAACATATTGTTATTGCCGGCGGTGGTGTCGCCGGGATGGAGGCAGCAGGGGCGCTGGCAGAGATGGGCCATTCGGTCAGTATAATAGAAAAGGAAAAGAATCCCGGGGGCCACATCTCAAACTGGCATGCCCTGTTTCCTGACAGACGTCCCGCAGGTGAGGTTAAAAGCTATCTTATACAGAGAGTAGCCAGTGAAAATATAAAGCTCATCACAGCCACTACTGTTGAAAAAATTTACCGGAATGACAATGGCATAACCGTAAGAGTCTCCGACGGCACATCACTTGATGCTGATGCTGTCATCGTGGCCACCGGGTTTGACCTTTTTGATGCGCGGCGCAAAGAGGAGTATGGATATGGCATCTATGACAATGTCATCACTTCAGCTGACCTGGAAAGGATGTTTAACGATGACAGCCTGTTGACCTCCGACGGCAGGGTGCCTGTGCGTGTCGGATTTGTTCATTGCGTGGGATCTCGTGATGAAAAGGTATGCAATAATCACTGTTCGAAAGTGTGTTGTGTTACGGCAGTGAAGCAGGCTATCGCTGTCAGGGAAAAGCTTCCCGGATGCGAGGTGTTCTGCTTCTATATGGATATGCGTATGTTTGGGCCTTATTATGAGGAACTCTACCGAGAATCACAGGAGACATATAACGTTAATTACATCAGGGGAAAGGTGTCGGAAGCATCTGCTACACTTAACAATAGAGTGACCCTGAAGGTAGAGGATACACTTGCCGGAAGACCACTCAAGATGGAGGTTGACCTGCTGGTGCTCATGGTGGGGATGGAGATATCAGATCCGGGAGCCAGGCTGGCAAAGGCATCAGGGTTCCACACCGGCATAAACAGGTTTCTTGAAGCCGAAGATCATCATTACGGCAGCAACAGCAGCAAAATGGAGGGCGT
>JAQBHM010000287.1:0-3315 GCA_032127795.1 Bacteroidales bacterium
TGTCATCAATCTTATCTTTTGTGACATTCAGTGCCAGCATGGCGGAATAGACTGAAATAACTGCCAGCATTGACAAAACAAAGACCGTATTGTAAACGTTGTAGTTTTCCTTCTTTGATGTAATAACCAGGTAAACAGGGAGGAAAACGATGAAAGGAAAGAGGAGGGACATTATCAGTGCCAGGCCTGCATGTGGCCAGTGCATGATCTTGAAAAGCATCCCGCCAAATACTACCAGGCAGGTCAGCCAGATTGTTACATACAGTAATAAATTCTGTCTGTTGCCTTCAGTCCTGTAATGGTTGCGGAGGGCTACCGGAAGAAACCAGAGGACCAGCATAATCATACCCAGGGTAAGGAGAATAGATGCTCCGGCCATATGATTCACCCTGAACATTGACCCGGTCAGGATTACCAGGGTAGTTATCAGGCCAAGTATATATATCTTTTGTTTCATGATAATTTTTTTATTATTGGTGAACTGTAACAGCTGAAAAAGCCTTTGACTCAACAGTAAGGATGCTGTTTTTCAGGAGTTCCAGGGAATGAAGTCCGGACATAAGTGATATCATCCTGCCATCAGCAACGTAATCCTGCAGCAGGAGTGAAGGGTCAGTCAGTCCACTGTATCTGCTGAGATCGTCTTCTGGTGACAGCCCGGCCAGATAGTCGGTATACCCTTTCAGGGCATCATCGAGTTCAGTACGGGCATTGCAGCCCGGCAGCAGGAAATCTCTGACAGGAGTGGGATTAAAAGGTCTTTTCAGGAGTCCGAACTGTATTTCGGGTCCGTCTGCCGTCTGTAGTATCTGTTGAGAGACAGCAGCCGGGCTTCCGGGTTCACCTTCTGACTCTGCTATCATCGCTGCCTCAATGCCATTGATTACATCCAGGAGTTCATTCGTCTTTATACTGATCTGCAAAAGAACCGGCGATGCTGCCGAGTCACTGCAATTACTCATGAATGACCGGTTATTGTTAAGCAGGTATTTATACATGGCATGTTGCTCCTGCTGGTGCTTAAAATAGCCCCTGTCGTAGTCTCTCCGAAGGTTCATGTTGAGAAGGGCCGAAGGAATCATGACAGCCAGAGCCCCGATCACCATAAAGATAAATCTGGCGCTGACATTCTCGTCATTCTTCCATGTCAACCAGGTGTACCATGGGAAAACCACAAAAAAGATAACAATAATACCTCCCATAAGGAGCAGGTTTGACCAGGGCCAGTGCTGTATTCTGAAAAGCATTCCCAGGATATAACAGATGAGACCTGCAGCACCGACAATATAAACCAGCCTTTTTGAGCTGTTATCCTGTTCCCGCAGCTTGCTGGCAAGTAATGCGGGGATGAATAACAGACTCCCGCAAATGGCTGCCAGGGTAAGTACTATAGCAGCCCCCTCCCAGTGCTGTATCTTGAACATGGCTCCCATAATGAATAACATCCCTGCAAAGAATGCGGAGATGTAGAGGAAGAGTCTCTTACCGCTGTGTGTCTCTTTCCAGAGAACCACCAGGGCTGCCGGCACGAAGATAAAAGCCAGCGTTAAGCCCCCGAGAGATAACATGATACCCGCACCGGACAGGTGCATGATCTTGAACATTGCGGCGAAAGCAAGCAAAACCGTGCCTGCTATACCCGAGAATTTCATTGTGTTTTTCATTTGTCTGTATTTTGTGTCAACAGCATAAAGCGTTTCCTCCTGTATCTCCTTCAGCCTGCGCCTGCCCATCCTTTCCTTTACCATTCCATATGCCTCATGAAAGCTGAGACCGTTATGCATTTCATCCTCCACATCACAGCATACATGGTCTATCAGCTCATCAGCGAGATGCGAGAAGGTGATCTCCTGCTTCCTGATGTCACTGCTGATCCGGGCAATGTCATGCAGGCTCAGTTCAGGCATGGCTCAGTCCGGGTTGAGGATCAACAATTTTATGAAGAGATTCGATGAACTCCTTCATCTCTTTTAACCTTTCTGCCACCACGGAGTGACCTTCCTCCGTCAGGCTGTAATAGATCCTGATGCGGTTATTGAAATTCTCCGGTTCAGTTACAAGCACACCCTCTTTCTCAAGCTTATGAAGCACCGGGTAAAGGGCGCCGTATGTAAGCTTAATCTTACCCGCAGTGAGCTCCTCAACTTTCCGGGTTATCTCATAGCCGTACATGCGGCTGTTCTCCTTCAGCAGTTTAAGAACTATGGTCTTAAGTGAACCTTTAATAAGATCTGATGCAATCATTTTATATATATAAGATAATTATATATTGCAAATATAAAATATTAATTATTACAAATACAAATATTTCTGAGAAATTTTTACAGGGTGTTATTAAACAAGATCTCTGACCTTGCAGGAAGCAAAGCGCAGAAGCGCTCCTCCGAGGTTCGGAGCAGTGAGAAGAATTGTTGAAAAGCGGTAAGTTGAAGGAGAGAATAAGTGAAGTTTCTACTTATAATCTCCGGGTGGTACACGCAATTTGGTAGCCTGTTCAAATGCGTATGCGATCTTCAGCAGTTTTTCTTCCTCAAAGGGTCTGGCGATGAATGTGATGCCGGCGGGTGCTCCGTTATCCCTGTATCCCATCGGAACGGTGAGGCAGGGATAGAAGGCTGCGGCGGCATTGCCTGCATTGCGGTTATTGACTGAGAGGATCACGTCAAGCTGGAGTTCTGTCATCGGTTTGTCAAAATATTTCACCCCTTCATCATGTAACCGTGTCTTTAACTTAAGCACTTCCTCAGG
This sequence comes from Bacteroidales bacterium, assembly GCA_032127795.1. Lineage (GTDB taxonomy): Bacteria > Bacteroidota > Bacteroidia > Bacteroidales > VadinHA17 > SR-FBR-E99. The sequence goes on from JAQBHM010000287.1 coordinate 2,749, forward strand.
AGTGATCTCCAGGGCAATCATCTCTTCAAATATTGTCTGTCCGTAGGGTATCCTCACCAGAGTGTCAGCCCTGTTGTAATCTGCAATCTCAGATATAGAGCGGAAGGCAATATCATCGGAGGCATATTTGTCAAGGTAAGCCGGCAGGTCAATCTTCATATCGGCGCTGAGCAGAGTGCCGAAGCCTTCGAGGTCTATTTTCACGGGTTCAAACTCAACGGCAATGCCGCCGAGAGAGACTATTTTCTCCACGTTCAGCATGTAAAGCGAGTCTTCGATGAAGAGCCTGTTGACACCGAAGCGCAATCCTTCGAGGGTTGACTTCTGCAGTTCTTTCCAGTACTCAATATTTTTCGGGTTGTCTTTTGTTACAATATCAGTGGTGTCCTCACCGCTCAGAGCAGAGAGGAGTAGAGCATTGTCAGTCACTGTTCTTGTCATTGGGCCGGGGGTATCGAGTGTTCCTGACAGGGGTACGATGCCTGCGCGGCTAAGTAATCCCACCGTGGGTTTCAGTCCTACGACGGAGTTTGCGCTTGAGGGCGACAGAATTGAGCCGGATGTTTC
>JAQBHM010000288.1:0-2959 GCA_032127795.1 Bacteroidales bacterium
CAAGTATGGTGAGAGGTTTTACCGGATTTGGACTGGTGCTTGTGGCAGTACCGTTACTTCATTTTTTTATGCCTGTAAAAGATACTGCTGTCTTTATAACCATAGTAAATTTTATTTTCTCAGTCATTTACTTCGGACGTACAAGAAAAGCTCTCAAAAAGCAACCCCTTGGTGCAATGGCATTATTCACCGTAATCGGTGTGGCAGCCGGTACACTGCTGCTCAAATTTGTTTCCCCGGAATATGTACAGCTCGCCTGCGGAATACTGATCCTGGTCATAGTCTTCTTCCTGATAAGGGGAATGAACTTCAATATAAAATCGGAAAAATCAGCCCTTAAATTGTCAGGAATTCTCGGCGGCATTCTGGCAGGTCTAACAGGCATTACGGGGCCACCGGTCGCCATCATTCTTTCATCAATTAACACACCCAAGGAAAAATTCAATGCGATAATTTCAGTCTTTATCCTCTTTGCCGTCTCCTATGCACTTTTCTTTTATCTGCTGACAGGACTTATCCGCAGGGAGATTGTAATCCTTGGCTTATGTTCCGTTCCTGCTCTTATTGGCGGATTAGTTGCAGGTGACAGCCTGGTGAAACATATAAGTCAGAAACTGTTCACAACCATTGTATATGCAGTACTGATCATCATGGGGATAATTACAGTTTTAAGAGCCCTGTCAGACCTATTTCCCGGGCTTTTCTGATGTCCTGTTTTCGAGGATGTCACGCAGAGCGGCGTATTTCTCTTCTCCGTTACCGTATTTGACACATATACGACTAAGTTCCAGGGCTTTTTCCGGATTGGTATCAGAAAGTAAAATCGCCAGGTTGTAAGCTGCCACCGGATTTTCAGGATTAATGGCAAGGGTTTTCCCGAAGTATCTCGCTGCAACCTCAGTCCTGCCTTTCTCTCCGTAAAGAAGAGCCAGGTTGAGGTTCGCCGCTTCCATCATGCTGTCGGTCTCCAGGGCTTTCAGAAATGCATTCTCGGACAGATCTGTCATGCCCATCTGTGAGTACATGAACCCTGCATTCACCAGGGCAACAGTTGCCCCGGGGTTTATTCTTACTGCAAGTTCATAAGAAGCCGCAGCGCTTCCGGGATCTCCCATTCCTGCATAAAAGTTACCCAGGTTATACCATGAGCCCCACTGATCTTTGCGGGTGACAAGCGAAGCGGCATAATCTCTGACAGCACTGAAAACAATTGCCGTATCATTTTGAAGGAGTAAGTCGGCCGGCATCATACTGAGAGCATACCCGGCATTCAGTCTCACAAGATTGACAGTGTCAGCTGCAAGGCTGACCAGCCTGCTGACTGTCTGCCTGGATACCGGGTAAGTCATCGCATGAGCCGAAGCAGCTCTTACCAGTGGCGATGGATGACTGGCTCCGGAGAAAATTGCCTCTTTCATATTGCCAATGTTGTAAGCATCTGCAAGTCTGATAAATGCAGCTGCGAAGAGCGGATTAAGCTTTCTTGTAAAGATGCCTTCGGTGATAATCCCCGCATTCTCCCAGTTATTGGCACGGGCTTCTTTCATCATCCGGCCGGTAAGAAGAATATCATCCTGGTAACTGCCCCTTTCCTTGCGAACTGTCATGTCAGCCCATCGGGCAGTTTTATCAGTATGACAAATGTTACATGCGTTCGGAGATCCGAATTCGATTGTGGCTGCCGGTGCAGGAGGCCTGAAGGAATGGTCACTCCTCTCCATCCTGGCAAAGGTGGTCTTTGGCATATGACATGATATACAATGCCCGCCTTCACCGGCAGGATCATGCCTTGTGTGTGGCTCCGGATCACGGACCCTGGACTCATGACAGGGCATACATGCTTCATTGGGCTTTTCCCTGAACTTGTATCGGCCGCTGGAGGTGTGACAGCTGACACAATGGAGATCACTCTTGTTTTTGCACGCATTCATCTCCCATGAGGCATAAGTATAATTCTCGCCCAGATCACGGCCGTCAGGGTAGAAATCAGGATTCTCAACGGTGACCAGGTCAAAGTTGTCATAAAAATATTCCCCGGGGGTGAAGGAACTTGTTATCGGAACCATTTTTGCATGGCATGAGCCGCATGATGAGTTGTGCTGCATCGCGGTAAACCTCTTCGTGCTGATGATCTCAATATCCGGTAAAACCGCCGCGCTGTCAACCCGTGCAAAAGCCCTGATGTGATCTTCTGCCGGACCGTGACACGTCTCGCAGTTGATTCCAGGCTCCCGCCATTGCGTATTGTAAGTCATCGTCACAGGTTCGTAGTTTGTTGAGAGCTGACTGACATGACATCCGTAGCATGAAGTATTAAAGGTAAAAGGGTAGCTTTTCCAATCAAGGGCATCATCAGACATGCCTTCAAAGTGTCTGACACCACTACCCGGATTGTCATACCACTGAGAGCTTTTCAGGTCATATGCCAGTGGCAGCACCTGCAGCTTCCCTCCTTCGAGCGGGGTGAGAAAGTAATAGACATACTTGCCCCCCATGGCATGAATAGCCCTGTAAGCAATTGTGTCATGATCCTTCCCGTATTCAATGATAAAAAGTGAATCGCCAATGATGACAGGCCTGTATGAAAGATCTCCTATCATTATCTCCCTGCCGGGAACAAGAAGATATTTTGAGAGAAGGTCACCTGTGACAGGCTGCATGGCAAGCCCATGATGAGAACCATCCCAGAGGTTGTAGAACTTTTCGTGACACGGCCGGCAGCTTTGTGAACCTGTATATTCATTGATCTCTGACCCGGTTTTACAGCCCTCAAGCCAAAGGAACAGAAAAATTGCAATGACTTTCGGCAAAATGGTTAACAGGTACTTAAGGTTTTTACCAGTGTTCACTTCTTCACGAATTAAATACAGAATTGAAAAACTGACCCTGATTTGGATTCATCATTAACAAAAATAGTATATTTCACCGCATAAAAATCTTTGCATGCTTTTTGGCTTTA
>JAQBHM010000289.1:0-3166 GCA_032127795.1 Bacteroidales bacterium
AGGCTTCAGTTTTGTCTGAAGTCTTGCGTATTTTCTTGAGCGCATTACGCATTGAACGTGCATAATACTTGTTCTCTTCATTTCTTGTTTCAGCCTGTCTGGTGGCCTTCAGTGCCGACTTATGGTTAGCCATTATTCGTGTTATTTAAATTTTGTAGTCCATAGGGGAATCGAACCCCTGTTACCAGGATGAAAACCTGACGTCCTAACCACTAGACGAATGGACCTTAAAGAACTTTTAAAAAGCGGATGCAAAGATGGATGGATTTTTTTTAACTGCAAAATTTTTTGCAAAAAATATCACACATCTTTACATTCCCCCTATGAAGATCAGAGGATTATGTCTCAGAAGACATATCTTACTGAGAAGCCACCGTTCCAGTAGTACCAGGCGGGGCCGGTGGTGAGGTTGAAGCTGGGGCCTGCACCAACTGCGAAGTTGAGAGGGATATCGTCAAGGGTGTACTCAAGACCGATAATGCCGTCGAAGCCCATGATGACGTTGGTACTGTATTCGTCTCTATAGGTGGAATTCCAGAATCCAAGGTGTGCTCCGGGGCCTATAAACCAATCAAGATTAGGTGCCCATCCTGTTGGTTTCTGCCATTCATAATAGCCGGTGAGATTAAGATTGTGACCAAAGTAACCGGTGCCGGCTACAAATTCAAGGGCATTGGTGCTGTTTATAAATGTCTTGAATGAAATCCCGGAAGGGTCCCCACCCCTTAGCCCTATAGCTGATTTGTAACTCTGAGCCTGAGCGCCGATTGTAAGCGCCACTAATAACACCATAATCGTTGATACTCTTTTCATCATGTTAAACTTTTATTTATTGAAATGCAAAAGTATATAAATTGTTTGCCTTAAAACAATGTAATCGTCTATTTAAAAAGTAATAAGCCCAAAGCAATATCATTTATTGATGATGGCACTCATAAGTTTATCATCAGGCAGTCAACCGGCATAGTTACTAACAAGTTTTTCGGAAAGAAGTTGCATATCAGTGCCATTAAAATCGCCTGAACTCATTAACAGGAAGACAACCTCTTCACCATCAACTGACAACAGAGCATTGCGGAGGATGACAGAATCATTAAATACACTTATATTTTCATTTCCGAATGCGGAGGCCACATTCTCAGGGGTGATCTCCGGCAGTTTCTTCATGCTGAGAGCATGCGGATTAAAATATACCATTGCCTCATCAGCGGCATTGAGAGTACCGGAGTAAAGAGGCAGAAATCCCGAACTGAGACTGCTGTAGGTGTGGAGCTCAAGGACTGCTATGATTTTTTTGCCCGGATACTGTTCGGCTACTGCTTCAACCGTGGCCTTCACCTTCGAGGGAGCATGGGCGAAATCGGCATATACAATCCTGCCTCCGCTGGCGGCCAGTTGCTGTAACCTGCGTGAGCTGCCGGTAAATGATCCTATTGTATTATAAAACTGATCTTCACTAATGCCGGCAGCGAGTGATGCCTCACGCGCTGCACTGAGATTTTGCATGTTATGAGCTCCGAAAAAGCTGACTTTCACCGTACGGCTCACCGTGACGGCAAAAGTGCCTGCCTTATTCCTGAAATAGCCGTGGATATCATAAGGTACCTTTTTGATATCGTCACGTGAGTGTTCGGCAATCTTTGCCGCTTCATTGTCAGGTTTGAAGTAAACAAGCGTGCCCCCGGGCATTATTGTTGAGGCAAAAACGGCAAACTGCCCGATGTAATTTTCAAATGTAGGGAATACATTCATGTGATCCCATGCTATCCCGTTAATGACGGCTATATGTGGTCTGTATAGATGGAATTTCGGCCGGCGATCAATGGGTGACGTCAGGTATTCATCTCCCTCTATAATGGCAATCGCGGCTTCATCACTCAGGCCCACCATGGTATCATATCCTTCTATGGCGGAGCCCACAAGGTAGTCAAAGGCTATACCGTTGCTTTTCAGCACGTGCATGATCATTGCGGTGGTGGTAGTTTTTCCGTGGCTTCCTCCTATGACAACCCTTAGTTTATCCCTGGTCTGATCATAAATATATTCAGGGAATGACATTATCTTCAGCCCCATTTCCCTTGCCGCTGCAAGCTCGGGATTATCAGGGCGGGCATGCATTCCCAATATCACGGTGTCTATATCTTCAGTCAATTTTTCAGGGTACCAGCCCTCTTTTTCCGGCAGAATCCCTGCTGCTGCCAACCGTGACCGTGACGGCTCAAAGATCTCATCATCAGATCCGGTAACCGCATATCCCTTGCTCTTAAGTGCCAGGGCCAGGTTATGCATGACCGCTCCCCCTACAGCAATAAAGTGTACTCTCATCGTTTTTGTTTAGTGCCGGCAAAAATACCAAAATTGCATATCTTGCGTGATAAAAACAGAAAGGAATGAAGTTATCTCTTATTAATATTACTGATTTCAGGGTTGACGGAGGAGCAATGTTTGGAGTTATTCCCAAGGGAATGTGGAGCAGATCGGTAAAGGCTGATGAGAACAATAACATCGGCCTCTCTCTCAGGTCACTTATTATAGAAAATGACGGGAAGGTGATCCTCATTGATGCGGGCTGGGGAGACAAACAGGATGAGAAGTTTTTCAGACATACCTGGCTAAGCGGGGGAGAGGGACTCCTTGACGGGCTGACAAGGTGCGGTTATAAACCGGAGGATGTTACTGATATCATACTTACGCATCTTCATGCCGACCACTGCGGAGGCTGTTTTGCAAAAAGCACTGACGGGGGAGTTGAGCCGGTATTCCAAAATGTAGTATACCATGTAAGCAGGGCCCAGTGGGAGTGGGCAGTCGAATCCAACCTGAGGGAAGCTGATGCCTTCATGCCTGAGAATATCCTTCCTATAGGCGACAGCGGTAAGTTGAACCTGGTAGAGGAGAACGGGTCTTTCTGCCGCGGGGTGTCTCTCAGAATATGCTATGGTCACACACCAGGCCTGATTGTGCCGGTGATTGACTACAAAGGACGGGGATTTATTTTTACGGGAGACCTAATACCAACAGTGGCACATATACCGCTGTTATGGAACATGTCATATGATCTTCTTCCCCTGGTCACCATTGCCGAGAAAGAGGAGATACTCAATGAAGCACTAATCAATAATTATGTTCTGATATTTCAGCATGATGAAGAAACTGAGTGCTGCAC
>JAQBHM010000290.1:0-11298 GCA_032127795.1 Bacteroidales bacterium
AATGGCGTTAAAATTACATTTACCGGCATCTCCATGAAGAATCCGGAGGATATAACCTTCCAGTACCGGCTTGCGGGATTTAAAGATAACTGGTCTCTCCAAAGCCGTGAAAGGACGGTCACATATGACGGCCTGCCTCCGGGCAGCTATACCTTTGAACTTCACTCCTTTAACGGCGACGGCGTAAAGACCCTGCGGCCGGAGACCCTTATCATAGATGTTATACCTACCTTTTTCCAGACCCTGGGCGCCAGAATCGTTCTTGCACTGCTTGCCATTTCTCTGATCGTTCATCTTTCTTTTCTGACAAGACGCAGGATCATGGAAAAAAGGGTTGAAACAGCCCGCATACAGGCGGAGTCTTACAAAATGCAGCTGAACAGCATTATTAAACAGTTTGATCCTCACTTTACATTTAATGCCGTTACTTCAGTGGGGTCACTGATAATGAAAGGGGAAAAGCAGAAGGCCTATAACTACTTTATTAAACTTTCCAACCTCCTCAGGTCGGTGCTTACAGACTTCTCGGTACTCCTTAAGCCGCTGTCAGATGAACTTGATTTTGCCACCAGATACTGTGAGCTTCAGAAGCTCAGGTTCGGAAACAGGTTCGATTTTGAAGTAGTAGTCGATGACCTTGTGGATCGCAAGACACTGATCCCGAAGATGATCATCCAGTCTTTTGTTGAAAATGCAGTGAAGCACGGTCTTGAAAACAAACAGGGTGCAGGCATGGTGAAAATCCATATAGAACAATTGATAACCGGAATTGGAATAACTGTCAGTGATAACGGTATAGGGCGTAAGGCAGCATCAGAACTGGATACCGGGGGTGGCGGCCTGGGCCTGAAAAACATAAATAGCCTTGTCGATACCATGAACCGCGTCAACACCGAAAAGATCACTGTCACTCTTACCGATATTTACAGTGACGGAAAGCCCTCGGGCCTGGAAGTCAGGATATTCCTGCCCCAGCCTTATAACTTTGATTTCTCTGTTTAAAAAAATGTATATTTATACATAATACCGGCTCATGAAAAAAAGAAAGATCCGAGCAGTGATCATCGAAGATGAGCAGGAGGCCCTTGACCTCCTTTCCGGCCTGGTAGAAGAGACCGGGCTTGCCATTGTGACAGGGTCAACAACTGATCCGTCCAGAGCTGTAGAACTTATTGCAGACCATGAACCGGATATCCTTTTTCTTGACATCCGCATGCCCCGGCTCTCCGGTTTTGACATTCTCAATGAGCTGCGCAGCAAGATGAATCCCACACCATTTGTGGTCTTTACCACGGCATATGATGAATATGCCATTAAAGCTTTTGAATATGCCGCCTTTGATTACCTCCTGAAGCCTGTTGATCCGGAGCGGCTGCAGGAAATGCTCATGAGGTATTCCGCCATCAGCAGGAGTGATTCCGGTGCCCGTAACTGGCCCGGGCACAACAATGACAAAACTCTTATCTTCCGAGCCATAACAGGTGTTGTGTTCATCGATCCCTCAGAGGTTGTCTTCATCACCGCCGACGGCAACTACTCTACCTTTCACTTTGCCTCAGGGCGTATGGAGACCGTAACATCGCTGCTCGGGACAATAGAAGATCTGCTTGATGAAACCCACTTTTTCAGAGCCGGCCGTTCATGCATTTTAAATACCTCCTGCCTCGCCCGCATAGACGGGAAACAGCAGCAGTGCGTCCTGATGAAAAATGAAAAGGAATTCCGGTGTGAGATAGCACGTGATAAAATCAAGCCCCTGCTGGAATTTATGAAAAACAAGGTCACGGAAACCTGACCCTTCATACATTAGATTCCTCCCTTCATACAATGTTGCCATTTTCCCTTGGCAGTAATATTCTATTTTTCAATCTTTACCGTTGTGAGTAAATGTTTCTGAAGAGATAATATTACTTTCTTTCCCAAAGAACATGACAGGCGGTTCTTCCCCCCATTTCCCTGTCACGCCACACAGACCGTGAAACGCGAAAGCGAAAATTCATTGTTTGTGTGGCTTGTTTTTTTTAGAATTCTGCCTTAAATACCCACACATAGTCTGACGGAGGCCTGTTCCTCAACGCTGTGGGTATGCTCAGGGTGAACGAGTCGGTACTGTTATGCCACCGGCACGGGGTGTTTGATCCGGGCATGGTCACCCTGGTTCCTGCAGGCAATGTCACTCCCTTCATTGATATTTCTGCCGGCATCTTCTCTCCCATGTCGGCCATATAGAATATATACCATGTCTTATCATTCTTTTTATTTATGCACACCTTCCCGTCCTTGTACGGAGCCATTGCCCTGGTGCCATATATGGCTTCGCTGTTAATCTTCATCCATTGCCCCATATCTTCAAGCAGTGAATATGCTCCTTCAGGCCAGGTGCCGTCCGGTGCGGGTCCGATATTGAGCAGCAGGTTTCCTCCTTTCACTACTATGTCAACCAGCAGGTGCACTGCCGCACGTCCTGACATGAATTTCGGGTCAGGCACCCAGGCCCATCCCCCGCCGGCAATGATGCATGACTCCCATGGGTACGGCAGTGCTTTTTCAGGTACCCTGTTTTCAGGGGTCAGGTAGTTCTGATTCCTGCCGTAGACAGCCCTGTCAACTACTATCAGCCCCGGCTGCTTCTCCCTGGCCTTTGCAACCAGTTCGTCCATCCGGATATCCTGGCTTTGCACCCTCACAAACCTGTAGTCAGGATCAAGAAGATATTTCCGCTCTTCCTCCTCACTCATCTTCTGCACCCAGCCACCGTCAAGCCACAGAATGTCCACCTTGCCGTAGTCACCGCCCACGAGCTCCATTATCTGACCGTGGGTGAACTTTACAAAGCTCTCCCAGCGTTCCGGGTACGCCTTTATGTTATAGTTTACATTCCGGTCGGGAGTGGCAAAGTTGGGCCACCAGTAATCATCACTGTGCCAGTCGGGCTTTGAGAAATATGCCCCTGTCCACATACCCTCAGCCCTGAATGCGCTGAATATCTCCCTGGTGATATTGGCACGCGGATTAACACTGAAAGGAGATGCAGGGTCAGTGATCTTATAGTCTGTGAGCTTAGTGTCAAACATGGAGAATCCGTCATGATGTTTCGTGGTAAACACTACATACCTCATCCCGGCATCGCTGGCGGCGGCTGCCCATTTCTCGGGATTGAAACTCACAGGATTGAAGCTCAGCTTCAGGGCTTCATACTGTTTTTTATACTCGGTATAATCAGGGTTTTTTCTGCGGCACCAGCCTACATCCTCGGCACATATAGACCAGGACTCAACTATTCCCCACTGGCTGTAGGGCCCCCAGTGCATCAGAAGCCCGAATTTCAGGTCCTGCCACTGCTCAAGCTTCTCCAGCACCTGCGGGTCAGTCTCGGGAACATATCTTTCTTCAGCATGCTGCGCAACACCCGTATACGCATAAAAAACAGTCATCAATGCAATAAATGTCTTTTTCATAATCTCGTTCCTGATTTATTCCGTCTTTAGTTTCCCGTCAAGGATAACCCCGATAACTGTCATCCGGTCATCAAGATTTTCTTCCGGCACCCTGATGAAATAAACACCCGAATGGCTGCTCCAGTAAGGTCTCAGATACTCCTTCACCTCCAGCTTAGTCCCGTTACCAACGACATAAGCCCTGTTGATCCTGTTTCTCACTCCTTCAAGCATGACCTCACCACCGGCATTGCCCCTGAAGAAAAGGAAGAGGGTTGTGCTATCGGCACTCATGGTTGACGGTCCTTCAAAGTAACCGTCAGGCAGGCCGGCCCTGGTTTCGTAGATGGCCTCTCCATGCTTGGATGTCCACCTTCCCAGTTCTTTAAGTACCTGTTGCTGCTCCTCAGGGACGGTGCCATCAGCCTCCGGCCCTATGTCAAGCAGGAGATTGCCACCCATACCTATACACTCTGCAAATATCTGTATCACCTGCGACGGGCTTTTATAATTATTATCGTTGCCCTGGTACCCCCAGGAGTCATTGATGGTCATGCACAGCTCCCAGTGTTTTTCAGGAGGCCTTTTTACGGGAAGGCCCTGCTCCGGTGTAGCATAATCACCGTAGCCTGCCAGACGGGAGTTGATTATCGCATCAGGGTTGCGACGGAGGATCATCTCCCTTATCTGTTTTGCCTGCCACTTCTCAGCACTCTGCTCCCAGTCGCCGTCAAACCACCAGAGGTCAGGATTGAACTCGCGGCTCAGCTCGCCTATCTGTCCGTGATTGAATTTTGTAAACCTCTCCCACCTGACACTGTCAGATTCATAGCGTTTCTCTGCTTTTGTAAAGTTGGGGTAGTCAGGATGTGACCAGTCAAGCAGCGAATAGTACAAGCCCACTTTCAGTCCTTTTATACGGAGAGCCCTGACAAAAGGTTTAATAAGATCACGGCCTGCAGGGGTAGAATCTGTGACATTGAGGCTGCTCAGCCCTGTCTTCCAGAGGGCAACGCCGTCATGGTGCTTTGTGGTTATGACGGCATACTGTGCTCCGCTTCCGCTGATGAGCTCCGCCCAGGCATCAGGGTCATATGCTGAGGCCGTAAAACCGTGAAGCTGCTTCATGTAATCGTCCCAGGAGATATATCCATTATAAAACGACCATGATTCATCAATGCCATTCACAGAGTATATGCCCCAGTGAATGAAGATACCCAGCCGGGCATTATCAAACCAGTCCATGCGGCTCTCTCTCTCCGGCTGCGCCTGAGCTGCAACGGAAAGGCCTGCCAAAAACAATATGAACAGAAATGTTCTGCGCAGGGTGATTTTAACAGGTAACATCTTTTTACTCTTTTCTGTTATGAAAAATCAAATCCCGAAATATAAGCCGGGGAGTCATAGAATTTCTCCTTAGCCTCATCAGTGATATTCGGAAATAAAGCATACACCAGTCCGGGCTTGGCGTTCAGTATCCGGTTCAGCGCCCCCATCCTCCTGTTTGTTCTTAGTGATTCATAGAGCTCAGAGTGGTCATCAAGCCATGTGAGAGCAGTGTTGTAGCCTTCGCCGGCACATACGGCCTCAAAAAGATCCGGCAGCAGATGTTCGCTCCCTTTGCGGCAATAGACTGCGCTAAAGACCAGGTACCTGAACTCTCCGGGCCTGAAGAGCCTTCTGAAATAAGGTGTTTTGGGGAAAACTTTCATCATCACCCATCCCCATACCCCGGGGACATTGACCACCATATAGCTTGTAGGTATGGCGCATACGCCTGCTATGATCTCATTGTTTTGTCTCAGGACATAGTATCCGTGATTGAAAAATGAAAATTCGTCATTGTAAAAGCAGTAGCCACTGTAATATTCCCTCAGAAGTGCAGCCATGGCAGGCTCTTCCTGCGGTGACAGCTTTGTCACATCATGACGGGGCGAGGGATTAAACCGGCTGAATGCCAGTGTCAGAAATGACCTGATATATTCATACCCCGCCTGGTGGACCAGGTTTCTGGAGCGCTCATTGCGGCTTTCCACATATGCATAATTGATATGAGGCTCATTGTCAGGGCTGCCTTTTCCCGGCAGACTGCCCGGCTGGCTGAACATGCTGAAAAGCTTATGCTTAAATGACTCTTCAGTATGTGTCAGCCGTTCTGTGCGGCGCCCTGCACTTGCCGGCGCCTGAAAGGTGCTGCTTATGGCAAGGTAACGGAGATACGTTGACTCAATCGGTGTGCCGCAGTTAAGGGTCTTTCTCCTGCACAGCCCGACAGCCCCCGCCAGTTTTCCCTTTTTGTACAGGGCCATGAAAGAAAGAGAGTCACCATAATTTTTAATCCGCTCGCCAATATTCTGCATAGAATAGCGCATACCCTTCTCCGAACCGAGAACAGCCTTCTCAAGGAGCCTGACGATATCATCGTCTGCCTTTTCCAATAACTTTACTTCAAGCCTCTTATAATCCAGTATGTTCTCCTGCTCCATCGGTAGTTTTGTCTTTTATAAATCTTTTTGCCCCGGAAGATGATAATCATTTTACCATTGTTATAACAGCGTTTGCCACCAACAGGTCTTCAGGGGTGGTGATCTTTATATTTTCCCTGTTGCCGTGTGTAAGGTGTATTTTTACTCCTGCAGCCTCTGCCACTGTTGCGTCATCAGTGAAGGATGGGTCATAAGGCCTGTTATAGGCGCTGATTATCAGGCTGCTTTTAAATACCTGGGGCGTCTGTATCATCCGCACCCCTGATCTTGGGTGCGGGCGGCTCTCATCGCCTTGAAGAAGCCTCACAGAGTCTGCAGGCTCAACAAAGGGAACAGCATTGCCGTATTCTTCAGCGTCAGCAAAACAGCGCCAGATGGTTTCATGGCTCACCAGGGGCCTGACGCCGTCATGTATCGCTACCAGGCTCTCCTCCCTGACTTTTGCCAGCCCTGCTTTTACCGAATGAAACCTCTCTTCACCACCGTCAATTACTTCATGACGGATATCAAATGAATATTCCTCCGCCAGTCTTTGCCACAGCGGGCGGTGTTCCGCCGGGAGTACGACTATTATTTCTACGGAAGGGTCAAAAGAGCAGAAGCGTTCAATAGTAAGCATCAGCAGGGGCCTGCCGTCAAGCAGCAGGAACTGCTTCGGAAGGGATGAGCGCATTCTCTGCCCGCTTCCTCCCGCTACTATTATACAATACTTCTTCACGCTTAAACATTCGCTTCACGGTCTCACCGGGAGACCTGACAGTGCCTGTTATTCCTTCATGTAAAGATATCTCTTGATGCTTCTCTTGGGCGTCTTCGCAAATTCTTCGGGGTGCACCCGGAATTTTGTGACTGCCATGTATTCCGGCAGACGATTGTTGACATCCTTGCGGATCAACTCCAGGGCCTCGGGCATGGTGGCTTCGGTAAATCCGTCTTTCTCAAGCTGCTCAATATCAGGGAAGATGAGTCCCACCAGCTTGTTATCCTCGGAAATTACCACTGACTCTGTGACATGCCTGTAATTGTTTATCAGTGACTCAATCTCCTCGGGATAGATATTCTTGCCTGAAGGACCGAGAAGCATGTTTTTGCTGCGGCCCTTGATGTATATATTGCCTGCCTCATCAATTACTCCAAGGTCTCCTGTATGAAACCATCCCTCCTCGTCTATCACCTCCCTTGTTGCTGCCTCATTCTTGTAATAGCCGAGCATGACATTGTCACCGCGGAGTATTATTTCGCCAACGATATTTTGCTGGTCTTCAGAGTCTATCTTCACTTCCAGGGTATCAACTGCACGCCCTGAGGCTCCCAGCTGGGTGGTGTCCCACGAGGCATAGCTTATCAGCGGCCCGCACTCCGTCATGCCGTAACCTACTGAAAAGCGGAAGCCGATAGTCCTGAAGAACTTCTCTGCATCAGCATTGAACGCTGCCCCGCCAATCACTACCTCCTTGAACCGGCCACCAAAGGTTTCAGTAAGCTTGTCAAGTATCTTTTTGTGCAATACCTTGTTTACACCGGGCACCTTCAGCAGGGCTTTCATGTGGGGTTTGCTTATCACCGGGATTAGCTGCTTCTTGTACACCTTCTCTATGACCAGGGGAACAGACAGTATCAGTTTTGGCTTGATCTCTTTAAATGCCTGTATCAGTATCTGCGGTGAAGGTGTCTTGGTAAGAATTGTAATGTGGCAGCCATAGGTGAACGGAAAGAGAAACTCAAAAGCTCCGCCAAAAGTATGGGCCAGCGGAAGAAACGAAACCACGGGATCTCCAGGCTCAAGAGGCATGTTATGCTGGGCGTAGCGTATGTTGGCGGCAAGACTCCGGTGAGGGACCATAACCCCCTTTGAAAAACCTGTGGTGCCTGAAGTATAGCTGAGGACAGCCATTTGCTCATTGTCAATGGAGGAAAACTGAATATGCTCAGGCCTGAACTCCGGATAAGCCTTGCTGAAATCTTCATTGAGATCCCTGTAGATCCGTAAGATATTCTCCTCGCGGCTCATTACCATCTCAAAAGCCTCGAGGGTTACGGCGCACAAGAGATCTCTGATCTTTTCCTTCTCCAGCTGTTCCCATATCTTTTCATCAACAAATATCAGCCTTGAGTCTGAATGCTTGATGATGTTCTGCAGGTCTTCTGTCCTGAAATCAGGAAGTATCGGTACTACCACCGCACCGTAGGTCACCACGGCAAGATATACCGCACACCAGTTTGCAGAGTTCTTTCCTACCAGGGCAATCTTGTCGCCTTCCTGAATCCCATATTCCTTAAAGGCCATGTGCAGTTTGACGATCCTCTCTGCAATCTCCTTGTAGGTGTAGCCCTTTTCCCGGTAATTGGAAAGAGCTTCTATTTCCCAGTTTTTCTTTATACTCTCTTCTACGTATGTAATAAATCTTTCTTTGATCATGACCGTGGAGTTTTATTCGGTTTATATAACAAATGTAGCATTAAAGCTGATAAAGAAAATCAGAATATGTAAAGCAGGATTACGGTTATCGTCATAATGATATTCACCGCTGAAAAGACCAGGTTAAATCGCACCCTTTTTGAACTGAAGTGAGTGATCTTGCGTGAGAAGATGGCAACAGTGGGGACGAAGAGGACAATGAGGAAAATAAAGAACTCCGGACCGTCAAAGACCTGGCTGAGCCCCCCGCCGGTGAGGCTGGCAAGGTATATGACAATCAGAGTGACGAGGAGATAAACAAGATAGGTCCCTTTTAGCGCCAGCGTTGACAGTGGCCTCGAATGGTGCATTTTGTGAGGCTTCAGGTATGCGTATGCTATTGAAAAGACTATCAGGACGAAGAGTCCGCCAAGAATGAAGTTGAATATCTCCGGGAAGTTGTCCATGGTTTTCATTTTATCATCACTACTCCAGGTCTGCCCATATGAGAGAGCTGGCACCCAGCACTGCTGCATTCTGCGTGCTCAAATCCGAGGGCAGCAGTTTTACCTTGTTACGGTATATATGAAGCAGGTTGTTCTCCATATGTTCCCTGGCCGGTTCAAATATCAGTTCCTTGGCAAGTGCCAGGCCGCCGAAGAGGAAAATGGCCTCGGGGTTTGTGTGTGCAACAACGTCAGCCAGCTTGAAACCAAGCATAGCGCCGGTATGTTCAAAGGCACGAAGGGCAATAGGGTCACCGCGCCTGGCGGCTTCATATATCTTTTTGGCGTCAAGCTCCTCAAAACTGTATTTCCGCAGTTCGCTGGGTTCAAGCTTGTCAGCCAGTATCTTCAGAACGGTACGCTTTATTCCTGTGGCGGAGACATACGTCTCCAGGCACCCCTTGCGGCCACAGCCACAGTCGCGGTTCGACTGTCCCGGCCTGATGACCGTATGTCCTATCTCCCCGGCAAAGCCGTCATGGCCGTAAACAAGCTTGCCGTCAACCACAAAGCCGCTGCCAAGACCCGTACCCAGGGTTATGACCACGAAATTCTTCATGCCCCTGGCACCGCCGTAGATCATCTCACCCACAGCTGCAGCATTGGCGTCATTGGTGACTATCACCGGCAATGAAGTGTGACGCCTGAATATTTCAGCCAGGGGAATGATCCCTTTCCATGGCAGGTCGGCAGGATATTCTATGGTGCCCTTGTTTATGTTGCCCATGGGAGCACCTATTCCGTAACCAAGGATCTCCACTTCACTGCCAATCTTGGGAACGGTAACCATGATCTTCTCATAGAGCGCTGCCACAAATACCTCCGGCTCTTCATAATGAAATGTCCCGATGGAGTCTTCAGCCAGGATATGACCTTCACGGTCAACAAAACCGAAGACGGTGTTGGTGCCACCTATGTCGATGCCTACAACAATCTTTTCCTTTTTCATATTCAGCGTTAATGCTATTTACCTGAATTTCCCCGGCACGCCCGGAGTCCTAATACTCGTTCCCGACCTTTCTTGCCCTCAGGGGATGATCCAGGTCGATCTCGAGCGCTATGCCAGTCTCAACCAGGACATTCCATCCGGCGGCAAGCTGAATATATTCAGCATACTCGCCTCCGTCAGGTATTATAATGGTAGGGAAAAGGGTCTTTTTCGCCGATATTGCAATCACTTCCACACCGGCACCCTTTACAAGACACTCCATGAATTTGTCCTGATCTTCATCAAAAGGATCTATCCATATCAGCACTTCATTTTTGTCCATCACCTCCTCAATGCCGTGAAGGGCAAAGGTGCCTTCAAGAAATGCAGACTTTTTCCTTGTTATCTCATTGGTCTTCAGGGCCAGCTCGGCGGCCACCCCATTGTCACGACCGGCAAAATATACAAGGTCTGCCTTGCAAATGATGTCTGTTATCTTTTTGTCAATTTTATCTGTCAGCACCTGCTCTGTCTGACTGGCGGCCTTTTCCAGCCCTTCCATCGTTTCGCCCCTGAGATTTCTCAGCAGGGAATCATAAAAGAGGCCCTGTTCAACTACTGATTTGGTTGCGGCAACGGCATCCTCCTTTCCGCATCCAAGGACATGAGTTTCATGGGCCACCCCTTCAAGTGTGGTGCCCTTGTTCGCCGTCAGTGCATAGACGGCATCATGCTTCTTCTTCTTCAGGCTGTTGACAAGCCTTATCACCTCTTTTGTCTTTCCTGAGTTGGAGGCGGTAAAAACCACAAAATCATCCAGGTGATAGTCAAGAGCCTGCGTGCATCCCTCAGTCATCACCGGAAGAACAAACGGTTTTTTCAGGGAAGAGCTGATTGCCCGTTTGGCCGGAAAAAGCCTGCTGCTGCCCTCGCCTGTAAGGAACAGCCCTTTCTTTGATCTCAGTGCCTTGACAAAACGTTTTGAAACTGAAGGATCAAAGGCGCTGATGATACCGGGCGCCTCCATCATTTCTCTGACAAGAGCGAACTTGCTGTACTTTTTCTCTGTTAGATTCATCTGCCTCTTTGTTATTGTTTTACAATAAATTCTTTCAGGTCGCGCTGCACCTGCGGATCTTTCTGAAAGCCTCCGCCAAGATGCTGCCAGTATACTTCTGCATATTCAACACCTGCTAATTTACCATAGTTTTTATTGCCCTCAAGCACGAACCCGAAGAAATCATCAATTTTGTGCATATGTTTCATCAGCTCGAGCTGCGACAGATGTCTTCCGAGCATTTCTATCTTGGTATTCACCACGCTGGTCACATCGAGGAAAAAGTGCGGCGGCGCTATCTGTGATCCCAGGGGGTCTGTGAGGGTAAGGGGCGAAGAGTGATAGAGCAGGGGGGTCACCTCCAGTGGCGGTTCCGGCACGGGTACCGGGTCAAGAGAGGAGACCATGGCTGCCGCCTCAACGATGGCCGCGGTGGCTCGGTGATCAGGATGATAATCATTGGGCAGATGCGTGAAGACAATGCCG
>JAQBHM010000291.1:0-3014 GCA_032127795.1 Bacteroidales bacterium
GCATAGATGATATTACCCGACACATATGCCAGGATGCCCAGTGTCACACCTGCAATAGAAGAGGTTCCTGTTGCGAGACCGTCGAGGCCGTCGGTGAGGTTGACACCGTTCGATACCGCGGTGACAATAAATATCACAACCAGAACAAAGACAATCCATCCGAGTGACTGACTGAGCCCGTCTTTTGCAAAAGGTATCAGCCATGAGTAGTCAAACTCATTGTCTTTTACGAAGGGTATGGTGGTTTTTGTCGACTTGATATTCACAGCCGTTGAGTGCTGAATGTCCCTGACTGGTTCCGGGGTTGATATGTCCTGCGAGGCCAGTGACTCTGTCCGCGGTGCCGTGACATTGACCCTCACCACCACATCATCGCTGAGGTACAGTGTGAGAGCCACGATGAGCCCCAGTGACACCTGCCCGAGGATCTTGAATTTTCCGGCAAGTCCCTCTTTGTTCTTTTTGAAGATCTTGATATAGTCATCCAGGAATCCGATGAAACCGAGCCACACTGTTGTTATCAGCATGAGGATCACATATACGTTATCAAGCCTGGCAAAAAGGAGAACCGGGATGACTATTGAAGCTATGATAATGATTCCGCCCATGGAAGGAGTTCCCTCCTTGCGGTATTGGCCTTCCAGGTCAAGGTTGCGTATTGTCTCACCTATCTGTTTCTTTTGAAGGAAGTTGATGATCTTTTTACCGATGAGCATTGAGATGAGCAAAGAAAAGATCACAGCTGCTGCCGCTCTGAATGACAGGAAATTGAATACCCCTGCTCCGGGAACATTAATTGTATCGAGGTATCTGAAAAGATAATAGAGCATATCAACTTATTTTTAGTGCTTTACGTAACTCTTCCCTGTCATCAAAATGGTGTTTCACACCCTTCACTTCCTGGTAAGTCTCATGACCTTTTCCTGCCAGTATGATCACGTCTCCTGGTGTTGCCAGCATCACTGCAGCCCTGATGGCGTCAGCGCGTCCTGTAATACGTATGGTCTTTGCCATGGTGTCAGGTGACAGTCCGGCCTGCATATCGTCAAGTATCTCTTCAGGGTCTTCACTTCTTGGGTTGTCTGAAGTGAGTATAAGCCTGTCAGCTCCGGCGGCGGCGATACGCGCCATGACCGGCCTCTTGGAGCGGTCACGGTCGCCGCCGGCGCCCACCACCACTATCAGCCTGCCGTTGCCCTGACGAAGCCTGTTGACTGCCCCTATTACATTCTCAACGGCATCAGGGGTATGGGCATAGTCAACTATCCCCGTTATGCCCTCCGGGGAACGTATCACCTCCATACGTCCGGCTACAGGCACCAGGGTGCTGAGGACCGTGAGCACCTCCGCCTTGTCGGCACCGAGAAGTACTGAGGACCCAAAAACAGCCAGGAGATTGGAGGCATTATAATCGCCAAGGAAACGGGTCCATACCTCAGTGCTGTTCATCTTCATCAGCATGCCCTCGAAACCCTGTTCGGTTATGCTTCCCCGGAAATCAGCCATGCCCTGCATTGAGAAAGTATACTGTGAAGCCCTGCAGTTTTGAAGCATCACCTTGCCGTTGCGATCATCCTTGTTTACAAGTGCAAAGGCATCGGCAGGGAGATCATCAAAGAATTTCTTCTTTGCCGCCAGGTAATTATCGAAAGTCTTATGGTAGTCAAGATGGTCATGCGTCAGGTTGGTGAAGATGCCGCCTGAGAATTTCAGTCCTGCAATACGCTTCTGGTCAACGGCATGAGAGCTCACTTCCATGAAGACATATTCGCATCCCTCAGCTACCATGTCAGCCATCAGGGCATTGATCCGCACCGGATCAGGTGTGGTATGTGTTGCAGATTCAACGCGGTGATGAACGTAGTTGCAGACCGTTGACAGCAATCCGCATTTATACCCGAGGGCCCCGAACATATTGTAAAGCAGCGTGGCTATCGTGGTCTTGCCGTTAGTCCCCGTAACACCCGTCAGTCTCATCTTCTCCGAGGGGTAGTCATAGAATGCCGATGCTGTCATCCCCAGTGCTGAGGAGGAATCGCCAACAACGACACAGGTCACACTTTCATTTATTAATGAAGGCTTCTTCTCACAAATTACTGCTGCAGCTCCAGCGCTGACAGCCTGGCTGATGAAGTCATGGCCATCGCTCTTCGTTCCCTTTACAGCCACAAAGAGGTTTCCCTTTTTCACAGCGCGAGAGTCTGCCGTGACCCCTGTAATGGCAACAGAGGAGTCACCGTGGATGCTCCTGGTTTCTATCCTTACAAGTATGTTCTTCAGATCCTTCATACTCATAGCTTCAGTTCTATAAGCACTGTTCCGCCTTTAACCACTCCGGCACCTGGCTGAAGTGATTGTCTGACGACTCTCCCACGACCCGTATACCTTACACGCATGCCGCTGTTCTCAATAAGGTATATGGCATCTCTCAGCCCCATTCCCACAACATTGGGCATTAAACCTTCTGTCAGTGTCAGATTTACAACACTGAGAGTATCACCGCTCTCACGGGTACGCACCCAATCGCTGTCAGACTTACGTCGTGCCTTGATATTCAATTTTTTAAGGGTGACGTTAATATCCTCGTAATATCCGTTGCCGGTTTCAGGAGCCCTGGCCTGTCTGCCAGGGTCATTAAGCGCCTGAAGATCACGGTAGAAATTTGTAGAATAGACCTTGTCAGCTATTTCCTTGAACACCGGGCCTGAAACAACATTACCGTAATAAACTGCACTGGACGGTGAATTGACGACCACGATACAGGAATACAGGGGGTCATCTGCAGGGAAGTAGCCTACAAATGATGCCTGGTATGATATTCTGGAGCCGGTACGGTAACCGTATTTCTCATTGGCTATCTGTGCGGTACCTGTCTTTCCTGCAATCTTGTAATTACTGTTCTTAAGGTTCATGGCGGTGCCTCTCTCCACCACGCCCTCAAGCAGTGTCTGTGCTTTGCGGACCGTTGAGCGTGAGCATACGGCATTGGTGATCACCTCGGTGTCATATGTTTT
>JAQBHM010000292.1:0-3034 GCA_032127795.1 Bacteroidales bacterium
CCCTTGTTTACAGCGTACCGGCTGTCAAGGGACCTGACGGTGATCATGGAAGGATTTGAAATATTCCGTGAAGTGATGAGGTCAGGACCAACAATCAGCCTGGTCTCTTCAGGGAGCGTCCATAGTTCCCTGGTCTTTGAAGGTACTATGCGTGCAACAGCCGTTGCTATAATGATCTGATGCCTGGCGGTAGGATAGTAGAGCTCACCCCATGAGATGACAACACTTTCACCGGCGTCATTTGATATCTCAACATAAAGGTCAGTTATTGGAGGAAATTCATCTTCGTTCTTCTTTTTAAGGATAACACTGTCAAGTATATCATATAATGAGTATCCGTCATAACGGTATGCACCTGTAAAGCTTACAGCACCCTCATTCAGAGTGGTTTCCTTGACTATGACGCTGCGGAGAGGCAGCATACTGAGGTCAATTGTGATATCAGCACTTACTTCACCGTTAATACTTATTGTCTTGGTTCCTTTAAGGGGATTTGTAGGTGCGTCATCATAAAAATCATTTGTCTGAGCAATGAGAGATGGAATTACACCCATCAAAATGGCCATCAGTAATGTGGTTTGTTTTTTCATTCTGCAACATATTTCGTTATGCAAATTTATGCAATACGAAAAGCAATCCACATGATTTAGGTCATTTAGTTAAACATCGAGTTCTATGACGGTGATGCCGGCGCCACCTCTTTCAACATGTTCATCAACAGCGCTCTTTACTGTACCGGTAGTTTCAAGATACTGACGTATCATCTGTCTCAGTATTCCGTTACCCTTACCGTGAAGAATGCGAAGGCTGCGGTACTGTATCATGAGAGCCATGTCAATGAATTCCTGCACCTTCTGCAGGGCCTCTTCTGTTCGCATGCCTCTGACATCTATCTCAGGATTGAACTGGGTGCGTTTTGTTGTAAAAGACCAGTCGATCTGTCTCTGCGGCTGTCTCTTTGAGACTGTACTACTATATTCCGCGGCGCTCACCTGCTCAACCCTGGCAAGGTCTGCACTCATTGTCAGGTTATTGGAGATGATAATTACTTTTTTTCCGCGGATCTCGCTCACCTCTCCTATTGTGTCAGTGCCTGTTATCCTCACATAGTCACCTGCCTTCAGCGGTTCACTTTTTCTTTTCTTTACCGGTTCCTCAGGTTTTTTGGTGATCCTTTTTACTATCCCTGCAGTGCTGCCCTTCAGCGGTACGGGCAGAGGTACCGTCACGGTCTCATGATGCTTTTCACTTTTCGACATATTTTCCCTGAAGGCATCCAGTTCCTCGCGCACCTCCTTTGTCCTCTCCTTTTCAGCCTGGGCCTCACGGATAGTACGTATAGTGTTCTCTATCATCTTGTTGGAGTCACGTAACAGTTCCTCAGCCTTATCTTTTGCCTGGTGGATGATCTCCTTCTGTTTTGACTTGATTTCGCCCATCTGCGACTCATATGCAGTTATCAGCTCCTCCAGCCTCTTCTCATGGCGGCGCACCGTCTCACGTTTCTTTTCCCAGTAACGTTTATCGCGTGCTATCTCTCTCAGGTTACGGTCGAAGTCGACGTTCCCTACTCCCGCTCTTGCCGCCGCATCATTGAGTATCTCCTGCGGCAGTCCTATCTTTTTGCCTATCTCGAAGGCGAAGGAGCTGCCGGGTTTGCCCTGGTCCAGGCGGAACAGCGGCTGCATGAGCTGGTTGTCGAAGGCCATGGCACCGTTGATGATTCCCTCCTGTGATGTGGCAAAATGCTTCAGGTTTGTATAGTGTGTTGTCAAAACGCCATAAACGCCTCTGATATTCAGTTCGGCCAGTATGGCCTCTGCAATGGCGCCGCCTATCACAGGCTCCGTCCCTGTTCCGAACTCATCTATCATCACCAGGGACCTGTTGTCTGCATGCCGGAGCATCTGCTTCATATTTATCAGGTGGGAGCTGTAGGTGCTGAGGTCATTCTCGAGGCTCTGTTCGTCGCCTATGTCAATGAAAAAGCTGCTGAAGATTCCTGTCTCGGTTCCCTCGGAAACCGGCACTGTCATGCCGCACTGAAGCATATACTGGACGAGGGCTACTGTCTTCAGGCATACAGACTTGCCCCCTGCATTGGGGCCTGAGATGACAAGTATACGGTCATGGCTGTCAAGCCATATATTCAGTGGTACTACCTGGCGTCCTGCTGTCTTTGCAAAGGTCAGCGTAAGAAGAGGATGACGGGCATTCACCCACCGGATATGCGGTGCCGCAGACACTGAAGGGCGTATGCACTCCAGCCTGCGCCCGAAGAGTGCCTTGGACCTTATAAAATCTATCTCACCGAGAAAGTAAAAATTGCTGATAAGATCATCAATGTATGGCCTTATGTTGTCAGCCAGAACAGTCAGTATTCTGATGATCTCCCTTCTCTCCTGGTGTTCCAGCTCTGTGATCTCATTATTCAGTTCAACAACCTCTGACGGTTCTATGAACACTGTCTTTCCTGTTGCTGACTCATCATGCACAAATCCTTTTATCCCGCGCTTGTTTGATGCGGTTACGGGTATCACACCGCGACCGTTGCGTATTGCCACGGTAGCATCGCGGTCAACAATACCGTCAGCCTGTGCCTGGCGCATCACAGAGTGCAGTTTCCTTACTGCCGCCAGGGTCTTGGAGGAAAGGCTGGAGCGTATCTCCTTCAGGGCGGGTGATGCGCCGTCACGGACCTTTCCATCCTTGTCAATTATCCTGTCAATAGCCTCACCCACAAATGGATAATAGCTCACAACCGAACACATCTGTCTCAGCTCCGGGTAACGGTCATCCTTCCTGTTCCTGAAAAAAACTATTATCCTTCTTATTGTATCAAGTGATCCCCTCAGTGCCACAACATCCTCAAGCTCCGGAAAGGAGCCCTCTACACGCAGCTTCTCAAGCATCGATACCGGATCATTGTAATTATCTGACGGAAACTGCTCGCCGTACTGGAGTATCTGCTGAAATTCATGGGTCAGTTCCAGGTTATGCTTTATCTCATCAGCAGAAAATGAAACCTTCATTG
>JAQBHM010000293.1:0-3032 GCA_032127795.1 Bacteroidales bacterium
AGGAATTATGGAACCATTAATTATAACAGGATCAGGCCTCACCGTCAATGATGTTTTAAATGTTGCCCGTCATGGGCAGAAGGTAGCATTGCACCCCGATGCACGCAAAAGGATTAATGAGTGCCGTGCCATGCTCGAAAAAAAGATTGCGGCACACGAGATTATGTATGGCGTTAATACCGGCATCGGTGAATTTTCCGAGATGGTACTTGACGACGATCAGATTAAGGATTTTCAGAAATACCTTGTCTATAATCATGCTGCAGGCATTGGTGATCCGGCATCTATTGAGATTGTCAGAGGCGCTATGCTGGGCAGGATAAATGTTCATGCACACGGCAACTCGGGCAACCGACTGGAGATAACCGAGACATATGTTGAAATGCTCAATAAAGGGGTCACTCCCTATTCATGCCAGAAAGGTTCTGTAGGTGCCTGCGGAGACCTTGCGCCCATGTCACAGATAGCTCTTCTCCTTCTGGGTGAAGGAGAAGCATATTACAAGGGAGAGCTGCTTGACGGCAAGGAGGCCATGGACAGGGCAGGTATTGCCATACCCGGACTTCATGCACGTGACGGTCTTGCCGCGATAAACGGCTCAAACATGCTGACAGCCATGAGCGCCATCTGGCTGGTTGACGCAAATAACTGGATGAAGCAGGCAGAGATCGCGGCAGCAATGTCGCTTGAGGCCCTGAAGGCCAATATGAAGCCGTATTCTCCGCTGCTTCATGAGGTGAGAGGCTTTAAGGGGGCTATGAGAAGCGCCAATGCAATAAATATGTGTGTTTCCGGTGGCGACCTGAAGGAAGGAAGGATAAAATCAAAGGTCCAGGATGCATATTCAATGAGATCAACCCCGCAGGTAATCGGTGCTGCCCATGACATGCTCAACTATGCACGCAGTCAGGTTGAGATAGAGCTGAACGGCGTAGGTGATAACCCTGTCTTCTTCCCCGATAAAAACCTGCAGATCTCAGGCGCCAACTTCCAGGGTTCGCCGGTAAGCGTGCCAATGGATATGGCAGGTGCATGCGTTACAATGGTGAGCGTCATGTCTGAAAGAAGGATGAACCGTCTTAATAACCCGGCACTGAGCGTGGGTCTGCCTGACTTCCTGACAAAAGGCGCCGGAATGTTTTCAGGGCTAATGCTCAGCCAATATACGGCTGACATGCTGATAGTTGAACAAAGAATTCTTTCTATGCCGGCATCCATACAGTCAATTCCTGCTGCTGCCGACCAGGAAGATTTTGTCTCCATGGGGATGAATACGGCAATAAAGAACAACCAGATTCTTGACAATGCATACGGCATTCTGGGCATCGAATTAATGGCAGCTGCACAGGCGCTTGACTTCAGAAAAGAGGAATACAGCTTCGGCAAGGGTGTTCAGAAAGCCAAGGATGTGATCAGAAAACATGTGGAATTCCTTGACATTGACCGCCCTCTCTACGCAGATCATACCAACATGAAGGAATTGGTGAAATCATGCGAGATCCTGCATGAGGTTGAGAAGGCTGTAGGTAATCTCGGGTAGATTCGTTGCAGACAATAACTCTTCTCTGCCAACCCTGAATCTGCAAAAACAGGACTAAAATTGAAATATTAAGAAAATCCATGTCGTACCCTGACATGGATTTTCTTTGCAACCCCTGTTTCATATCTGTATTATCAGGGACATGAACGAAGTGGAACAGATAAGGTCATATATCAGTAACAATACAATGCACCATTAATTCTTAAGGATTATTACATTTGGAGAATATAATATTCCGTCATGAAAAAATACATCATACTCCCTGTCATTGCTGTTGCAGCAATTTCGTGTGCCACGCAGGAACTGTACCTGAATGTCACACAGCCTGCGCCAGTGACAATCTCAAAGGATATCCGCACAGTAGGCATCATAGACAGATCTACTCCCACAGATCAGACCAAAATGCTTGATCTGCTTGACAAAGTCCTCTCCCTTGAGGGGGCAGACCTTGATGTGATAGGTACCGGTGAGGCGATTAAAGGTGTTACTGAAGAACTGAAGAGCAATAACAGGTTCACAGAGGTGAAGCTGTTGAAAGATATTGAGTTTAAGTCTACTAACCTTGGTGCTTTGCCAGTACCTCTCTCATGGGATCAGGTTGAGGGTATATGCCGGGAGTCCGGCACTGATGCCCTCTTTGCACTTGAGATGTATGATACTGACACAAGGATAAATTATTCCTCACGCAAAACCGAGGTTAAAACTCCTCTGGGAAATATTCCTGCTCTTGAGCATATCGCCTCTATGGAAACACTTGTCAAAACGGGCTGGAGGATATATTCGCCGTCTGACAGGGCCATAGCAGACGAATATATTGTTGCAGAATCAGTAGTTTATAACGGCAGGGGTATCAACCCTGTGGTGGCTGTTGCAGGGCTGCTGAACCGGAAGGAGGCAGTTAAAGAGGTGAGCAACAAGGCAGGACATATTTATGCCATGCGTCTGCTGCCGTACCGGTTCAGAGCAACACGTGATTATTATGTCAAAGGCACAAACAATTTCAAAATCGCAAAACGAAAGGCCCAGCTTGGAAAATGGGATGAAGCAGGAGAGCTGTGGGAACAGGAAACAGGAAACGGGAAAATGAAGATCGCCGGAAGAGCACATTATAACATGGCTATTATCAAAGAGATAAACGGAGATCTTGAAGAAGCAATCAGATGGGCGCAGAAATCATATGAAGATTACAGGAACAAGCTGGGCCTCCGGTATGCAAGGATCCTGGAGAACAGAATGTATAAAAATGAGGTCCTCAAATACCAGGAGCCGGAGCGCTAAAAACTGGTTTGCGGTCTGACATCACCGCAACAGTAAGCCAGGTCACCCTAATGCAGCCTGACTCCATGCGAACGGCATTGGAGACAGGCAAGTGGCCTTTCGGCGTGCCGCTTGGCTATCTCCGGATTCTTGGACGCGGGTCGAGCATTCAACCGGATCCGCAGCGCGCTCCGCTGATCCGACAGGCGTTCGAGTTGCTGGCGACCGGCCTTCA
>JAQBHM010000294.1:0-10259 GCA_032127795.1 Bacteroidales bacterium
GCTACTGACATAAAATCAGTAGACCATGCATCCACCGAGACGATGAAAGGGCTCAACGGCAAGCGGATACTGGTGGCTGAAGACAACAAGATCAACTTTTTCGTTGCCAACAAGTTCCTGGAGAGCTGGGGAGTGATTGTCACTCATGTTGAAAACGGGAGTTTTGCTATTGATGAGATAAACAATCATGAATATGATCTTATCCTTATGGACCTGCATATGCCGGTTATGGACGGTATTGAGGCAACCCGCATAATACGCAACTCTCCGGACCCCAGGATCAGCCAGACGCCTATTGTGGCTCTCACTGCTGCTGTAATGTCAGAAAATTCAGATAAGATTGAGGACCTGGCAATAAACGATTATGTGCTCAAGCCATTCAAGCCCAAGGACCTTTATGACAGGATTCTGAAGCATATCAGATAGCTGTCATCCACTTTCCGTGGTATTAATTAATGCAGTAATTGCTCAGGTATTGAGTTGCTTCTTTCTCGCCCAGATCTTTAGCTTTTCTGAGATAGTGGCATGCCTCCTCTGATTTCCCGCACTTGATGAGTGAGATGCCAAGGTTGAGGTTCACTGCCGCGTTGTTGGGATCAAGGTCGAGGCTCATGGTGTAATCTTCTACAGCCTTTTCCCAGGTACGACCGGCAAACCAGGCATCACCGCGCAGGCTGAATGCTTCTGATTCACCGGGATGCAATTCAATATTACGGTTAAGGTACGGAAGCGCATCAAATATGGCACCTCCCTCTGCAAGTATTTGTCCAAGATTGCTCAATGCCCGGAAATCATCAGGGTAGTAACCAAGATATTTCTCAATGTCTGTTGTGGCTGCTTTTCTGTTTCCGGCCCTTGACAGCATATCCGCCCTTTTAAGATAGAGTTTTGCATCAGG
The DNA here is from genome assembly GCA_032127795.1 of Bacteroidales bacterium. Lineage (GTDB taxonomy): Bacteria > Bacteroidota > Bacteroidia > Bacteroidales > VadinHA17 > SR-FBR-E99. The sequence goes on from JAQBHM010000294.1 coordinate 899, forward strand.
ATATTGAGCCGAAATCAGCCTCCCGTAGACTGATGCCGCAGCAAAATAATCACCGTTGCCTGCATGGGCCTCCGCGAGTTTAAAAAGGTAATCAGGGGGTGTTGAAGCACCGGTTGTAAGTGGTACCAGGTATTTTACAGCTTCAGCATATTTGCGGGCAGCCATCTTCATCAGAGCACCACAGTACTCTGTCACCTCCATGCCGGGATACTCAGCCGCCAGAGTAGCATAAGTCTCTGATGCCATTTCTTTCTGCCCGGACTTGAGATAATTCTCGATCTCCCACTTTTTTCGTTCAAAGCCCTTATACCATTCTTTCTTCCACAGTGCTCTCCATTCCGGGGAAGAAGATATCAGGGCCATCTTGCTGTCAAGAACAATTTCAGGTTCGCTCTTTTTATAACCGGATCTGAGATGTGCTTCGAGGTAGGCCGAAGCAGCCTTTGCATCGCCGGTAGCAGCAGCGCATCTGGCAAGTCCGTAAAGACCTCTCCCCTCCTTCAGCCGCTCAGCAGCCATAAAATCGGCTACTGCCTCTTTTGTCATTGAAGCATTAAGGTATATCTCGCCTCTTGTAAGGTAAAGATCAGCCGTGGCACCTACGGCAATCGCCTTATCAAGCAGTGATATTGATTCTTCTGTCTCACCAAGTGATGACAGTGCTATGGCCCTGAGAACAGCGTCATAGCTTTCCTGACCGTACAGTGCCGGGAAAGCGTAGAAAATCAATAAAAGTATAATGCTCTTTTTCATTGCTCTCTATTTTTTACCTTCTATAATCTTTGGCCCGGCTCCCTTTTCAGTTATGACATGAACAAACCCGTTCAGGTGGAATTGTTCAATACCTGAAATCCTTCTCTCAAAAACCTCACAGTCATAGTAGTAGACTCCGGCAGACACAACCTTGCCTTTGTAGGTACCATCCCAGTTAAGCTTTGGCTCGCGGGTATTGAAGATCAGAATGCCGCCCCTGTTGAACAGCCTGAAATCAACTTCTTCCACCAGGGCAGATGTCTTTGCTACCAGCCAGTCATTGATATCATCCCCGTTGGGGGTGAAGACATTGGGTATTTCATAGAAATTGCATGAGTCAATACAGACCATTGATGACATTAATCCTTCATTGCCATTGTTATCAAAGGCAGAGATGGCATAACATCCGGCTACGTAGTCAGGACGCTGGTGTATATATTTGTAGATCTCACTGTCATTTATTGTTATCAGCGGTGACAGATTCAGATCTGTTGTCTGTTTGAAGTAGATGTTATAACCGGCGACGTCTTCAGCGCAGGCCGGGTCAACATAGAACCATCGTAAAGTGTTGTAAAGGCTGTCGCACTGTGATGAAACAGATATTTGAGGAGGACAGGGGGGTTCATTGTCTACCGGAACAACGCATGAGCGCTGTGAGAAATTGACCAGGTCCTTTGGAGTAGCCGGTCCCTGGTAGCCTCCGGTGGAAACTACATAATAACAATACTCGGTGCCGTTTACCAGTCCCACATCAGTCCAGGTTATCTGATCCGTGCTTCCTCTTAAATCCCAGTCAGAAGTGACTGTATTAAGGCGGTAAACATCATAATTTGTATTTATCCATGGCACATTCCTGTTGAAGGTGAACCTGACCTTTCTGTCTCCCGGCGCAGTAACTATATAGAGTGATGAAGCCACTCCCGGCTCTCCAATCCTGAAGCGGTTGCCTGACTGGTTATTGTAAAGTTCAATTTTATATATGTATCCCCTGGCAACAGTATTTATGAGGGTATCAATATAAACTGTGTCATTAAGATCTGACGTAACGATGTTTGTAATGAGCTGATAGTCTGATCCGGCAATACCTTCGGCCCTGTAGATCAGGTATTCATACGGACCGTTTGCCGGGATAGTATCAAGATGCAGGGGTTTCTGCCAGGCAACTTTAATTGATCCGTTAACGGGATCTGTATTTCGAACAGAGACATTTGTTATAAGAGGAAGACCGGTAATCAGAGAGGTGACAATTTCATTTGAAGGTTTGCTTTCTGTTCCGTTTGGATAGACGGCGACGATTCGATAAGCATATTCTACTCCGGATTCCAGGCCCAGGCCATTATTGGTATCGGTAAAGGAGACTGTTCCGTATCCCCCGGCATATCCCACTTTTGAAAAGCCTGCCGATGGCGGTATTCCGTCATAACATTCCTCCACATTGAATGATGAGATCCCCACGCGCCTGTATATGCTGAACCCTGCGATATCGGGAGTGCCGTATGAATCCCAGGAGAGCCTGACAAACTTACCTTCCGGCACCGCTGCGGTGATGAGCGGTGAAGGTCCCAGTACCTTGATAGTCATATTATCGAGGTCTACCAGCTGGAGTTCCTCATTATAGTCCTCGGCCTTGATTATAATGTCATACGGCTGATGCCTGACGCTACTGTAACAGGTAACCCATGTCAGCCGGGCTGATGTACTGCCGGGAGAGGAAGTAATTGTGGTGAATGATGCAGGGCATAATCCGGAGGTGAATATTCCCGATGTGGCCAGAAGGGCCAGTGAGTCTCCGTCAATATCAGAGGCAGAGATATCGATACGTACTGTATCACCTGCCTCAACACACAGATCAGTCAGAGGAGAGGTTACCGGCGGATTATTATCAGTATCATAAACCTCAATCTGCATGTCCCGCACCACAATACCTATTTTTATCCCATTACGCCACTCCTGAATTTCCATGGCCACATTGTATGTTCCTATTGCTGCCGGGGTATCCCAGACGAGGTCTCCGGAAATGGAATCGACATAGATCCTGTGTGTGGCAGGCGGGAGTGTATAGTTGACGATGGGCTTGCCATCTTCTTTAGTACATACGGTAAGTGCATAGGAAAGACTGTCTCCGTCAGGATCATATGCCGCAGGATTATGTATGAAAACATTTCCGAGGGCAGCCTTGTCATATGGTGGATTGAGGAGCACGGGAGTGCTGTTGCGCCCGAAAGCCGGGTTCACAATCAGGATGGTAGATATAGAAAAGACCACGTTGACTGAATTAGGGATATTCAGTACCCCGAAGTTACGGTTAGGGTCCTGTACCACTATCCTGTATATTCCCGGGCCCGGATAGGTATGAGTGGAGATATATACATTCTTTTTATAAAAATTTGGCAGGTATGTTTCGGATATCCTGTTAACGGTTGTAGTTGAGTTATCGCCCCACTCACAATCAAGTTGCGGCCTGTCTGCCTTACTCTGTGTATATGTAAATGTTGTAATGGTGACTTCATAAGTGAGGTCTGCCAGCTGAACATAAGTAATCTCTCCTGCCCGGTTATGGGTTGCAAAGAGGGATGAAATGGCTGCAAACCACAATATTATTCCGAGAAAAATCTTTCTTTCCTTCATAAACCCCTGTTTCATTTCATTTTATAATTTCTCAGTGTATCAGTAGCGGTAAGTTTTAATCCCTCCTGGATATCATCAAAACTGAACAGAACCATATTTGCCTGATCAGTGTGGAGGCGCGTCATTATGCGGTTTACCAGGGTCACATTTTTTACACTTTTGCCGCCCCTGGCCTCCAGGGTGAATCTCTTTTCGAGCCCGTCTGTCTCTGCTCCCAGCATCTTAAACTGAAGCTTCTCTCCGTTCTCAATAATCATTATCCTGTCACAGATATAGCTGCTGTACTTTTCATTGTCATCATCAAACGGACCCTTTTCACAACCGGGGTTCAGTTTCATATCGGCTTCCAGGTCATCAATATATACTTTAACAAAAATTGTATATATCCTGTTCTCTGAATTATACTCAATGCCTGTCAGCGAAACATGCACCGGATGTAAAAACATCACCAGGGTCAGGAATATTATTCTCATGCCATAATCCGGTTTGTCACTGCAAAAATCACGCCATCAGATCAGTTTCGGAGATATGAACCCTCTCTTTAAGGTATTCGACTGTTCCGACCTCAATAAATGAAAATCCCGTTCCTCTAGAGAAGTTTCCTGCCAGCACCACTACAATGTCATTATCTTTCAGGTCATGTTCTTTCAGCAGCTGACTCAGTGCAACATTAATAAACTCATCAGCTGAGGCTCTTCTTTCCATGAAGACGGGTCTAACGCCGTATGAAAGGGCAAGTTCTCTCATTGTATGGTGAGAGTAGCACAGAGAGAACACCGGGTTAATGCCCCGGTAAGCAGCCATGTTCCTGATAGCGTTCCCTCTCACTGTATCCGCAATAATAACCCTGGCATTGATACGTATTGATGTTTTCACAGCCACCTTTGCCAGGTAAGCTGATACTTCCCCGGTAAGTGATCCTGCAGGCATCTCTATGTACTTCTCCTTTTCTCTTTCCACCTCCCTGGCAATGCGTGTCATTGTAACCACTGACTCCAGGGGGAATTTTCCTGCCGCTGTCTCTCCGCTAAGCATCAGTGCATCTGTCTGGTCGAAGACAGCATTTGCAACATCACTGACCTCTGCTCTGGTAGGGCGTGGGTTCTGTATCATAGAATGCAGCATCTGCGTGGCTACTATAACCGGTTTGCGCCTCTCTATGCATCTTCCGATGATCATTCTCTGTATGCCCGGGATACGTTCAAAGGGTACCTCAACGGCAAGGTCACCCCTGGCAACCATGATACCGTAACAATGGTCCATGATCTCCTCCAGGTTATCAACACCCTGTTGGTTTTCAATCTTGGCGATGATCTTTATCGGACTGTTCCTTTTGTCAAGTATTTCCTGCACGGCAATAATATCCTGAGCAGACCTCACAAAGGAGTGAGCTATGAAGTCAATATCGAGGTCCTCAGCCAAATTGAGAAATAACCGGTCGCGATCACTGACTGAGGGAAGGTTGATCCTTACCTGCGGTATATTCACCGTTTTTCTTGATCCCAGTGTCCCGTCATTCTCAATGACGCCCTCAAGTGACTCCTTGTTTTTGCCTGTAATTTTTATCTCCAGACTGCCGTCATCAATCAGAATATATGATCCGACAGGCACATGACCGGCTATCTCGCTGTAGTTAAAGTTGATGACCTCAGCGGTCGTCAGTTCATTTTTGCCTGAGATCAACACCTTCTGTCCTTTACTGAATTCAATGGGTTCACGGCATTCGGTAGTCCGTATCTCCGGTCCCTTGGTATCAAGCAGAATGGCAATCTTGTCAGATACTGAACGTATGTTTTTTATAATGACGGAAGCACCCTCAGTTGTCAGATGGGCTGAATTTATCCTGACCACATCCATCCCGGCATCATAGAGCTTTCGGAGAAAGTCAGGCTCACAGTTCTTGTCTGAAATAGTGGCAACGATCTTGGTGCGCTTGCAGTTAAGACTTTTATCCATTGAAATCGCTTTTTGTCCTGAAAATTTCCATATGTGCCTCTGCAGCAAGCCTGTAACCGTCAAGTCCCAGGCCCATTATTGTTCCCGCACAATATCTGCCTGTTATGCTCTTGTGGCGAAACTCCTCCCTTGAAAGCAGGTTTGAAATATGCACCTCAATAACCGGGGGCATTATTGAGGCAATGGCATCCGCTACCGCCACTGAGGTATGAGAATAACCTCCCGGATTGATGATGACAGCATCAGATTCTTTGCCTGCAGACTGGATCATATTTACAAGTTCACCTTCAATATTGGACTGAAAATAGCTGAAAGTGATCTGCGGCAAAAGCAACTGCAGATCTTCAAGGTAATTTTCAAAGCTTCTTACGCCATAAATTTCAGGCTCCCTGGTAGCAAGCAGGTTCAGATTAGGACCGTTTATTATTTGTATTCTCATTTTTCAGCGGCATACATAATGATGTAATGCAAAAATAAAGAAATGACCGGATTATTGACTGTTTTGGATTATGATATAACTTTACCTGCCCGTAACATTCCTGCCGCTCGATCGTTTTTACCGCCACAGACAGATTGCAAAGGGGAGTTACAGGACAAAGAGTATGATGAAAATTACCTGGCAGGAGGCAGAGAGGAGCTTCGGGAGCTATCTGCGGATTGAGAAATCGCTCTCGATGAACAGCGTTAAGGCATATCTTAATGACCTGGGCAAGCTCCGCGCTTTTATTGAATCAGAGAGAGAAGGCAAGGATCCCGGTAGCGTGACATATACTGATCTCAGCGACTTCCTGGCATATAATGCACCCGGAAGTGACTCAGCCAGAACGCAGGCCAGGATGATATCAGGCATAAGAGCATTCTATAAATATCTTCTTATTGAAGGAACGGTAACTGATAATCCGACAACACTGCTGGAATCTCCAAAACTGGGTCTGAAACTGCCTGAGGTGCTGTCTGTTGCCGAGATAGACAGGATAATAGCAGCAATAGACCTCAGCAAGCCGGAAGGACACCGTAACAAGGCAATGATAGAGACTATGTACAGCTGCGGCCTTCGGGTATCAGAACTGGTAAATATGCGGATGACCGACATACACCGGAATGAGGGTTTTGTCATTGTTACCGGCAAGGGAAACAAGCAGCGGCTTGTACCTGTGGGTGCCACAGCTCTCAGGGAGATTGACAGCTATCTTGAAAAACGCAGACTGCTCAATATCATCACTGACCAGAATATTCTGTTTCTGAACCGCAGGGGTAAAAGACTTACCCGTGTAATGGTCTTTACTATTATCAAGAATCTGGCGACGGCAGCGGGAATAAGAAAAAATATCAGTCCCCATACTTTCAGGCATTCCTTTGCAACACATCTTGTAGAGGGAGGTGCTGACCTGAGGGCAGTACAGGAGATGCTGGGCCATGAGTCAATCACAACAACAGAAATATATACCCATATTGACCGCAGCTATTTAAGGGATACCCTGATAATGTTTCATCCCAGATCTAAACTGGTTTGATTAATGTGTTTCAAATCTCCGCTTTTATTATAATTTTGCGGATCAATAAAAAGCCATTTATAAATTGTAATTAAAATAAGTTATGTCAAAAGTTAAACGTGTTTATTCCTTTGGTAATAAAAGTGCTGAAGGTAAGTCAGATATGAAGAATCTGCTTGGTGGCAAAGGTGCCAACCTTGCCGAGATGTGTCTGCTGGGTCTGCCGGTTCCTGCCGGTTTCACAATTACCACCGATGTATGCACTGAGTATTATTCGAACAATTGCCAGTTACCATCTGAACTCATGCCTGAGGTATGGGAAGCAATGTCCAAGGCAGAGAATGCCATGGGCATGAAATACGGAGACAAAGAGAATGCTCTTCTTGTTTCCTGCCGTTCAGGTGCACGCAGCTCGATGCCTGGTATGATGGATACTGTACTGAACATTGGACTCTGCTCCGATACTATTCCCGGTCTGATCAGGAAAACCAACAACCCGCGTTTTGTATGGGATTCATACCGCAGGCTTATTATGATGTATGCCGATGTGGTCATGGAGAAGGCCGAAGGCATAGAGACGGCAGACGGCAAGGGTATACGCAAGCAGCTTGATGAGATGCTTGATGAATTCAAACACAGTAAAGGGTACAAGTCTGACACTGACCTCTCGTCTGATGAGCTCAGGGAACTTGCCGAAGAGTTCAAGAAGAGAGTCAAGCTCTCGCTTGGTTCGGATTTTCCTGATGACGCGCGTGCGCAGCTTGAGGGAGGCATCAAGGCGGTTTTCAAAAGCTGGAACGGCAAGAAGGCTGTTTCATACCGTCGCATAGAAGGTATTCCTGATGAGTGGGGAACCGCTGTGACTGTACAGTCAATGGTATTTGGAAACATGGGTGATTCATCAGCCACCGGTGTTGCCTTCACCCGCAACCCTGCCACGGGAGACAACCTCTTTTACGGTGAATGGCTTGTCAATGCACAGGGTGAAGATGTGGTTGCCGGTATCCGTACCCCCAACCCGCTCAATGACGATACCAAGAATGAGCAGAACAAACACCTGCACAGCATGCAGGAGTCGATGCCCGGAACCTACAGCGAGCTTGACAAAATAAGGAACACTCTGGAGAAGTCATTCCATGACATGCTTGACATTGAGTTTACAATACAGGAAGGTGTGCTGTACATGCTTCAGTGCCGCGCTGGCAAACGTACCGGAACAGCTGCGCTGAATATGGCTATGGACATGCTGGAGGAAGGGCTCATTGACGAAAGAACGGCTGTTCTGCGTGTTGACCCTGCACAGCTTGACGAGTTGCTGCATCCTATCTGCGACCCTGAAGCTGAGAAAAAAGTTAAACCTATTGTCAAAGGGCTGCCTGCAGGCCCGGGTGCCGCTGTGGGTAAGATAGTCTTTACCGCTGAAGATGCTGTGGCATGGAATCGCAAGGGTGAGAAAGTGATACTCGTACGTGAGGAGACAAACCCTGAAGATGTTGAAGGTATGCGCGCTGCTGAAGGTATCCTTACCGCCCGCGGTGGCATGACCTCCCACGCTGCACTCGTGGCACGTGGCTGGGGAAAATGCTGTATTGTCGGCGCCGGAGGACTCCATGTAGAGGTGAAAACCAAAACATTAAAAGTAGCAGGTACGGATATCATCCTTAAAGAAGGTGATGTCATCACCCTCAACGGTACCAGGGGTAACGTTTACAAGGGAGCCATGGATCTTATGGATGCAACCGAGAACCCAAGGTTCCAGACATTCATGACCATCGTTGACAAACACCGTATTATGGGTGTCCGCACCAATGCTGACACGCCTGATGATGCAAAAATTGCACGTGAATTCGGTGCTGAAGGTATCGGACTTTTCCGTACAGAACATATGTTCTACGGCAAGAACTCAGAGAAACCCCTCTTCCTTCTCCGCAAGATGATCCTCAGCTCCAATGAGCAGGAACGCAGAGTGGCTCTTGATGAGCTCTTCACCTATGTCAAGAGAGACATCAAAGACACCATGGAAGCAATGAACGGCCTGCCTGTCACCTTCCGTCTTCTTGATCCCCCGCTTCATGAGTTCGTTCCCCAGAGCGCTGAGAAACAGGCCGAGCTGGCAAATGCTCTTGGCATCAGCGCCGAGGCAATTGCAAAGCGCGGTGAGGCTCTCCATGAGTCAAACCCGATGATGGGACATCGCGGAGTACGTCTTGGCGTAACTTATCCCGAAGTCTCAGAGATGCAGATAAGAGCTATCTTAGAGGCAACGGTAGAACTGAAAAAAGAGGGCAAAGATCCGTTGCCTGAGATAATGGTGCCGGTAACATGCGATGTTTCTGAGCTTGACTTTACAAAAAAGATCGTTGACAATGTCTATGCCGCCGTATGCAAAAAATTCGGTGTTGAAAAGATATCCTACAAATACGGGACAATGATCGAGATACCGAGGGCAACACTTCTTGCTGACCGTATGGCAAAATCAGCAGAATTCTTCTCTTTCGGCACCAATGACCTCACGCAGATGACCTTCGGGT
>JAQBHM010000295.1:0-4738 GCA_032127795.1 Bacteroidales bacterium
GGCGACATTCCATCAGTCAGCTTTATTAAAAACCGAAGCCCATGTCATTTATGACAGGGCTTCATTACTGGACTATGTGAGATTTATGTTGTTTTGTCTTCTATGACTGCTCCGGGAGCATTCTTTTTTACTGATTCGATCCCGTTTGTGCAGCTCGCCTGTGACTCATACATCTCACTCGTGCCAATGATCTGTCCGTTTGTTGCTTTCAGGTTAAAATGGAATTTACCATTCTTCGCCACCTTGGCATCAAAGCTCTTCTCAACGGCGGCATTCTTCATAACTGACTTGACTCCGTTCATGCATGAGGGTTTTGAAGCATATCCCTCGCTGGCAAGTATTACCTGGCCGTTACTGGCAAGCAGATTGAACTGAAACTCGCCGTTCTTTCTTTTGGAAATGACAAATTTTCCCATGATCATTAGATTTTTAGAAAGTTTTTATTCGCTTACTATTCACAAATATACAAAAAAACTGTAGTAGTTTTGCATAATCTTAATCTTATGAGAATAGACATCATCACAGTACTTCCGGAACTGCTGCAGAGCCCTTTAAATGAGTCGATCATTAAGAGAGCCAGGGCTAAAGGCATTGTGGAAGTCAACATTATCAACCTCCGTGACTATTCGACCGACAGGCACAAAAGCGTTGATGACTATGCTTTCGGTGGAGGAGCAGGCATGGTCATGATGATTGAGCCTGTCTATAATTGCATCACGCATCTCACCTCTCAGAGGGAGTATGACGAGGTGATCTATACTTCTCCTGACGGACAGCAGTTTACCCAGCATATCGCCAATGAGTTCTCAATGAGAAAGAACATTATCATTCTTGCAGGGCACTACAAAGGCATTGATCAGCGGATAAGAGATCACCTCATTACACGCGAGATATCTGTCGGCGACTATGTCCTTACGGGAGGTGAACTCCCTGCAGCCATAATTACCGATGCGATTGTGAGACTTCTTCCCGGTGCCATATCAGATTCAGAGTCAGCTCTTTCCGATTCGTTTCAGGATAACCTCCTTGCTCCTCCTGTATATACCAGGCCTTCAGAGTTCAACGGATGGGCAGTACCGGAGATACTCATTGGCGGGAATACACCGGAAATAGAAAAATGGCGCTTTGAACAGTCGATTCAGAGAACCAGGGAGAAAAGGCCTGATCTCTATAACGATGAATAATGAGAATTGACCTTTTCTTTGTGGAAAATCTTTTTTTAATTGCAGCACTTAAGTATAACCTAATAATAAAGACTTTATGAAAGCTCATGATTACATTGAGAGAGAAGAGAAATACGGAGCACACAATTACCACCCCCTTCCGGTTGTGCTGGAGCGTGGCGAAGGGCCTTTTGTATGGGATGTTGAGGGCAAGAGATATTATGATTTTCTATCAGCCTATTCAGCAGTAAATCAGGGGCATTGTCATCCAAAGATCACCCGGGCCATGATTGACCAGGCTCAGAAACTGACCCTTACATCAAGAGCATTCTTCAACTCTGTTCTGGGCGAGTACGAGGAATATATCACAAAATATTTCGGCTATGACAAGGTTTTGCCGATGAATTCAGGTGCTGAAGCTGATGAGACGGCCCTGAAGCTATGCCGCAAATGGGCATACCTGAAGAAAGGTGTAAAGGAAGACCAGGCGAAGATAATAGTTTGTGAGGGCAACTTCCACGGACGTACAATCACCATAGTCTCTATGTCTACTGACCCTGATGCAAGAAAGGATTACGGCCCCTTCACTCCCGGTTTCATAACTATCCCCTATGATGATATTGCGGCCCTTGAAAAGGCCCTTGAAGACCCTGATGTTGCAGGTTTCCTTGTTGAACCGATACAGGGTGAGGCCGGGGTATATGTGCCTGAAGAAGGTTACCTGAAGAAGGCTTATTCGCTTTGCAAAAAGCATAATGTTCTTTTCATTGCCGACGAGGTACAGACAGGATTGGCCCGGACAGGGAAGCTTCTGGCATGTGATCATGAGGGTGTACGCCCTGACATACTCATACTCGGCAAGGCACTTTCCGGCGGCGCCATGCCCATCTCCGCAGTGCTGGCCGATGATGACATCATGCTTACAATAAAGCCCGGGGAACACGGATCCACCTTTGGCGGCAATCCGCTTGCTGCAAAAGTTGCCATTGCTGCCCTGGAGGTTATCAGGGAGGAAAAACTCGCTGAAAAAGCAGAGCGTCTCGGGAAGATCTTCCGTGATGAAATGAGAGCTGTCAAATCGGAGATGATAGAACTGGTGCGAGGTAAGGGTTTGCTGAATGCAATTGTTATCAGACCTATTAACGGCAAGGAGGCATGGGATGTATGCCTGGCAATGATGGAGCAGGGTGTACTTGCAAAACCGACTCACGGTCACATTATCAGGTTTGCACCGCCGCTTGTGATAACTGAAGAGCAGTTGCGTGACGCCATAACCCGTATAGTTAAGGCCATTAAGCAGTTTGAATAGGAACTGCAGTTAATAATCCTGAAATCGAGATTCGCAATTCGCAATTCGCAATTCGCAATTCGCACATCGCAAATCGCAAATACAAAAGCTGCTCACGGGCAGCTTTTTGTCGTAAATATGATGATGACAGGTTAATAAAAGATTTCTATTTTTGTTGCCTCAATAAAAATACCGGATATGCGATACACAATAATAATTGCCACTACAGTCATTCTGTTCCTTACATCATGTGCAGGATCACTTAAAAATCCAAAAATTACTAACAATGAGCTTGTTGCCCTTACATCATACCTCTCCTCAGAGATACTGACGGGGCGGCTGACAGGTACTGAGGGCGACTCACTGGCTGCCAGGTATATACGTAAGGAGCTGTACAGGGCTGGTCTGGAGCCTTTTTTAGGCGACGGTCTTCAGCGTTTTGAAGTGCCTTTCTCCGCTGAGGCCGGAAAGGCGAACAGGTTATCGGTTAACGGCGTGAAATTTGAAAAGGGTACCGATTTTGCACCCCTGGCGCAGACATCAAACAGCTCCCTGGAGTCAGATGTAGCATTTGCAGGTTACGGATTCAAAGTTGACAATGATTCAATGAAGTGGAATGATTATTCAGATTTCGATGTAAGCGGCAAGTGGGTACTCCTGCTCCGCGGTTATCCTGAATCAAACACTGCAGCTTCAGATTACAATGCATTCAGCTCTGACAGGATGAAGGTTCTGACCGCCAAGGATATGGGAGCATCAGGCGTTCTGGTAGTATCGGGAGAGTCATGGGATATTGCTGACAATCTTGACAGCCCTTTAAAAGGTGAGAGCAGCTCGGGAATCCCCGTTATACATATCAGGAGATCTGTTGCCGATTCCATCCTTAAATATTCAGGAAAGACCGTAAAAGAGATAGAGTCACAGATCAACAGTGACCTCCTGCCCGTGAGCTTTATGACTTCCTCATCTGTTGATGCTGCGGCTGAGGTGATTGCCAGAAACGTTTCGACAGCCAACGTGGCAATGAAACTCGAAGGAAACCAGCCGGCTGAAGGGTATATCATTGTAGGGGCTCATTTTGATCATCTCGGAATGGGCGGTCCCGGAAGCTCAAGCCGTGCACCTGATACCACGGGTGTCCATCACGGGGCTGATGACAATGCCTCCGGAGTTGCACTGATGATAGAACTGGCAGAAAAACTTGCAGCCAGTAAAGAGGGCTATGGCAGAACGATAATTTTTGTGGCATTTACCGGCGAGGAAATAGGACTCCTCGGATCAAAATACTTTGTTGAGAACATGGGCATTGACCCTAAGGATGTAAACCTGATGGTAAATCTTGATATGGTGGGCCGGATGAAAGAAGGCAACGGTGTTCAGGTTGGAGGTGTAGGAACTGCAATGGGTCTTCGTGATACGGTGATGGCTTATGCTGACACCACTGAACTCAGCCTGACATTCACAGAAGAGGGTTACGGTCCTTCAGACCATTCATCATTCTACGGAAAAGAGATACCTGTGATCTTCATCACCACTGGAGCACATCTCGATTATCATACCCCTGATGACACTTTTGACAAGCTTAATTATGAAGGCATGGTAAGGATAGGCAATTTAGTTGCCGATGTTATCTCCCATGCTGCAAATGACACTGTCAGGCTTGCATTCCGTGAAGCGGGGCCCCTGGCTCCTGTACAGGGCATGGGCCGCCGCCGGGGTGTAACACTGGGCATTATGCCTGACTTTGCAGGGAATGTAAAGAACGGTCTCAGAGCCGACTTTGTCACTCCTGGTAAACCTGCCGCCACGGGCGGAATGCTGAAAGGTGATATTATTGTGGCAATAGACAATAAACCGGTCAACAACATTGAAGAATATATGTTCCGGATGAGCCAGCTCAAACCGGGTCAGACCATCACTGTTGATGTGATGCGTAACGGCAACAGAGAGGTGTTACTGATCCAGTTATAAAATATCTGAAAGTTAAATATCTGAAATCTCATTTTTTGACATTTCTATACATAATGTATTTATAATGTACTATTTGCAGACTTAATAATTAATATAAATCAAATTATAATATAATGAAAAATTTCATTTTCTGGCTGTTGGCAGTGGCAATTACCGTTTCAGCAGCAATGTATCAGAGACTGACAGGTCCCACCTACCCGAAGAAAGTAACAGCTACTGTTGACGGTACTCAATATAAGTTCCATCTTAAAAGGAGCCAGACAAACACACATACCTGTAAAATAAAGCTGGAAGTAGCTGATGGTATTACAGGCAA
>JAQBHM010000296.1:0-4041 GCA_032127795.1 Bacteroidales bacterium
TGATGGCTGTTTATGACAGCACCATAAGTGAAAGTGAAAAGAGCATTCTGATGACTCTTGCAATGAAATATTGTGACAGCAGCATTATGAATTACAGGAGGTGGATAGCTGAGTGGGAAAAGCTGTCGTCTGGAGAAATAACTTCAAGGGTGGTTCCTTTCATGGATAGAGGTGATCCGGTTTTCAAGGGGATTAAATACACGAAAGTGTTATCCGGGCGGATTAAATATATTTTAACAGCGCAGACTGAAACGCCACGCCGTCTTTCCGTAAGTCTCTCAAATAAGGGAACGATATACCGTCACACGGGCTTTCCTGATTCCGCTTTGTACTGTTACCGGGAGGCGTTGACCTTATGGAGTGACAACAGGACTGCAGAAAGTAATTTGAATGTTCTGATGGGAGGAGAACCAGTTACTCCTTCACTTATTCAAACACTCTTTCCTCCGGATAAGGGCACCAAAAGATGATAACAGGCTTACCTTTCACCAAAACAGGAGTGAACGGCAATATTTTAAGAACCAAATAATCAATGAAAAAATGAGACGATATGTTGTTTCTGTGCTGCTAATTGCATTATGTACTTTTAAAGCACTGTCACAGGGAAGTGAAACAGGCCCATCAATAAAACTCTCAGGTTTCATAAAGAATGATATTTTTTATGATACCAGGCAGACCAGCCCTGCGAACGGGTTGAGGGAGGGGCATTTCTTCCTTTTCCCCGATAACGTGGTTTATGACACTGAGATGAATGACCTGAATGCCAATCCTTCATTTCACATCCTTAATATACAGACGCGCCTCAGGGCAGATATCAGCGGCCCGGATGCGTTCGGTGCAAAAACCTCCGGAGCAATTGAGGCAGAGTTTTTCGGTACCAGTGAGAGCGACCTTAACGGGTTCAGGCTGAGGCACGCTTATGTAAAGATGGATTGGCAGAAAACGACACTTCTGATAGGTCAGTACTGGCATCCTCTTTTTCCGACAGAAAGTTTTCCGGGAACAATTAGTTTTAATACGGGCGCACCCTTCGTTCCCTTCAGCCGCAATCCGCAGATAAGGATCACGAAAACGATGGGGGTAATGAGCCTTTCGCTTACAGCATACAGTCAGCGAGACTTTACCTCTTCGGGCCCTGATGGCGGAAGCAGCAGGTATTTGAGAAACAGCGGCATGCCGGGGATGAATTTTCTGATGCGGATAGCCGGGGGAAATGTTTTAACCGGTTGGGCCGGAATTGACTACAAAAGACTGAGACCGGAGATCGTTACTTCAGCAAATGCTGAAACAGACGCTATGATCGGAAGTTTTACATTTTTCGGGAATATAAAGATAAAAAGCGAACCCGTAAATATTTCAGTAATGGGAGTCTATGGTCAGAACAGCAGTGATCTTGTTATGATAGGAGGTTATGCAGTGTCAGAGGTTACTGATCCTGTTCACCAGTTTAAGACCTACACAAATCTCAACACCGCAAGTATATGGGCTGATCTTACCACAAACGGAGAGAAGGTAAAGGCTGGCCTTTTTACGGGCTTCAGCAAGAATCTGGGGGCTGATGATCAGATTAACGGAGCAGTTTATGGCCGTGGCACCAACATTGACCGTCTTTTCAGGGTCTCACCCCGTATTGTGGTGACAGAAGGACGTTTAAGTTTTGGGGCTGAGATTGAGAGTACCACCGCGGCTTATGGCACTGCCAGTTCTGACGGCAGGGTCTCGGACACTCATAATGTAACCAATGTAAGAGTTTTGTTAAGTACTATATATAAGTTCTAAATAGTCACAGTATAAAAGTCGCTTCCCGCCTTCATCATCAGGTTGTTTATGATAGAAATTGACTGTTCTGCAAAGCAGCGCTTCTCTTTATCGGCAATCTGAAAGTCTATAATATTATCAGGTTCAGTATCCTTGTTGATGCATGATGCATGGTGTGACAGACGAAGAGAAGTCAGATCTTTCCAGGCTCTTATTGTTTCCCTGAGCATCTGCACTTCGAGATTTTTGCCGGAATGCAGTTCCATGATCCTTTCAACAGACGATAATCCGGTTACCCCGTATTTTAGTGCATATAATCTGATTATTCCTGTAAGCGGCATCAGCAGTCTTTTGACATCAGTACCCTCTTCGGAGAGTTGGCTGACAGAGGGGGTGAACAGTTTCCAGGCGGCAGCCATATGATGGAAGAAGATGTCATTGGCTTTAAGGTCTCTTCTGACAAAATCATCCAGCTCATCTGTGAGTCTCTTTTCGCCATAACAATGCCTGAAATCAAAAAATATGCTCACCTCCAGGAGTTCGTCAGGGCCAGGAGTCTTTATCCAGTCAGAGAAGTATTTTTTCCATCGGTCGACAGGCTGGCACCACTTGGGATTTCCGGCCATATTACCTCCTTTGCAGAGCCTGTATCCTGTCTCTGCCAGCATCTCATTTACCCTCTTACCTAATGCCATGAACCATGACTGCGCCTTTTTAAGTTTTTCACCTTCGCAGTTTTCAAATATTATTGCATTATCCTGGTCTGTAGAGAGGGTCTGTTCCCTTCTGCCGGCACTGCCTGTCTGGATGAATGCAAAACTGCACGGAGGTTCTCCAGCCTCCTCAAGGCACAGGGTGAGGGCCCTCTGGCAGATGGCATCAGCGACAGCAGAGAGGAAAAGGGAGACTGAATATGGATCTGCATGACCCAGTATCATGGAAATAGCCGTTTTACGGCTTTTGAGAAAGAGAGACCTCAGGATGGCCTTCGTTCCTGCCCCGGCTATCTCTGAGAAAATTAGTGCAGGAGTGGTGGCAAACGCCCTTGACAGGTTGTCATTTGTAATCACTCCTGCGGCTTTTCCCCCTTCAGCAGTAACCACAAGGCATTTTCTGAGGCTGTTTTGAATCATTCCGAATGCCTCACCAACGGTAGCGGTGTGATGAATATAGTCAGGAGGAGAGCTCATCCATCTGAATATATCAGTTTCAGGGGAGCCTCCTTCGGCTAATCTCAGTCCGACAGTCTTTGCGTCAATTATTCCAAGAGGGTCACCGTCACTGTTGATCACAATGGCAACGTCGGCATTATTTGTCTTTATTTCAGTCATCAAACTGTTCACTGTCATGTTTTCATGGCATACCAAGGGTTGGTTCATAACAGTAGTGACGGGTGTTTCCATAATGTAGGAAGCGCTGTATTTATCCAGGTCCATTGGTGGTGAAGTATATCTTGAGGAAGCTGAGGCCAGGTATTCGATGGTTCCCTCACACCATTTCTCGCCGGAGGCGGACTCAACGACCATCATACTTATCAGTGCAGAGAACTCATCTCCCGATTTGTGTCTGAGCAGCACCTCCCTTCCATGTATCTCTTCTTTTACGGCCAGGGCTGCCCTGATAGCTTTGAGCTGGGATGGATTCACAAAGAAGGTATCAAGGTTAAGTGAATTAAGCTGCTGAATATTACTGAATCCGAGCATTTCCCCTACGGGTTGTGTTGCATTGATAAACCTGCTTTTTCGCCCGTAGGTAAAGCTGAAGAACCCGGTTCCAATATCCTTTAAAAGAGGTGCTTCGGGAGTAAATCCGGACTGTGACGTCTGGATTGCGGCAGGGCGCAATACTACCAGAACAGCTTTCATATTACCAAGTAGAATTCTTGAGAAATCTGCATGGGAATTGAATTGATTACCGCTCTTCATCCTGAGAGTGCATTCAACAAACCGCCTTGCCCCAAGATCGTCATAGAGGAGTGCGGGATCATCGAATTTCTTCATTTCAGGGGAGGAGAGCAGGTTGTGAAAGGTTATTCCATTCAGCTCTTTTTCAGTATAACCAAGCCATATCAGCAAGGTTTTGTTAGCCTGCAACCCTTGCCTGGACCAGATTATTACTCCTTCAGAAGCTGCCTCGGCCAGGGTCCGGTACAGCTCCCTTGATTTCTGCAATTCTGCTTCCGCCTCACTCCTTTTCTTTTCCAATCTGTGGCTCTGTTGTGTTATTGCTGAGAGAAGTACTATAATTATCAGTCCTATTAATCCTGAGATAATAAGAGCCCTG
>JAQBHM010000297.1:0-6788 GCA_032127795.1 Bacteroidales bacterium
TGTTAACTCTGTGAGACTCTGCGCAAGTTTTAAAAAAAACATAGAGAATATCTTACACTTCAAAATGAAAAAAGATAATTTTTCATTAGTATATTTTTGAATAAAGCAAAATAGTTGTACTTTTGCGAGCCGAAATCATTAAACTAATAAACAATTAATTACTATGTTGAATCAGTACGAAACCGTTTTCATTGCAACTCCCGTTTTGTCTGAAAATCAGATGAAGGAAGCGGTCCAGAAATTCAAGAAGATCATAACCGACAACGACGGTGAGATTGTTCATGAAGAGAACTGGGGCCTGAAGAAACTCGCTTATCCTATTCAGAAAAAATCGACAGGGTTTTATTACCTTGTTGAATTCAGGGGATCAGGTGAGTTGATCGAAAAACTAGAACTGCAGTACAGAAGGGATGAAAGAATCATCCGCTTTCTGACATTCCGTTTGCACAAGTATGCTCTTGAGTATGCCGAGAAGAAAAGAAGAATGAAAGAAACCGCAAAAACCACGGAGGAATAAACATGGCACAGAACAACTCAGAGATCAGATATCTGACACCTCCGACAGTAGAGATCAAGAAGAAAAAATACTGCAGGTTCAAGAAGAACAAGATAAGGTATATTGACTACAAGGACCCAGAGTTCCTCAAGAAGTTCCTCAATGAGCAGGGCAAGATACTTCCCCGCCGTATTACCGGCACTTCACTCAAGTATCAGAGAAGGGTGGCCAAAGCTATCAAGCGCTCACGCCATCTGGCTATTCTGCCATATGTTGCTGACCTGTTAAAGTAAAGGAGGAAGAGAGATGAAAATAATTCTTAAGCAAGATTTTGAGACGCTGGGACAGAAGAATGATATCGTGACCGTAAAAACAGGTTATGCAAGAAACTTTCTGATACCCAAGGGATATGCAACTCAGGCCACTGACTCAGCATTGAAAATCCATAACGAGAACCTCAGACAGAGGGCTCATAAGGAGGAAAAAATAAAGCATGAAGCAGAGTTGATAGCTGAGAAGCTTAAAGGAGTAAAACTTGAGATAGGTGCCAAAACCAGCTCAGCAGGAAAAATATTCGGTTCTGTAAACACTATTCAGATTGCCGAAGCGCTGAAGGAAAAAGGTTTTGACATTGACCGTAAGAGCATCATCCTGGGCGAAGATACCATCAAGGAAGTAGGTAACTATAAGGCTGTTGTGAAACTTCATCGCGAAGTTAGAGTGGAGGTTGATTTTGAAGTGAAAGGCGAATAAAGAATTCACAATTATAAAAGAGGGTGTCTCAGTTCGAAAATGAGACACCCTCTTTTTTTATTTTACCGCTATTGTTTCGATCTCTATCAGTGCCCCGAGGGGTAATGCCCTGACAGCAAAGGCAGCTCTTGCAGGCTGATCTGTCGTATAATACCTGCCATAGACTTCATTCATAGCCTTGAAGTCAGCCATATCTGAAAGAAGGCATGTTGACTTGACCACGTCCACTGCCGAATAGCCGGCAGCCTTAAGGATAGCCTTGATATTTTTCATCACCTGCTCTGTCTGCTCAGTGATGCCTCCATCAACCATTTTTCCGGTGGCTGGGTCTATTGCCACCTGGCCGGAGATATAAAGCGTTCCGTTTGCCTCCACAGCCTGACTGTAGGGACCTATTGCCCCGGGTGCTGAGGTAGTACTTATGATTCTCTTCATTCCAACTGTTTTTATGACGTTAATAATTCTCATGATAGTCTTTTCGTCTTTCATATTTAAGATCCTGGAGAACACCTGCCTTGGCCCTGATAGTGAAGTTCCAGCTTCGCATGTAACCCGTGGGAATCCATGAGAAGTTCATTTCCCAGCAGTGAAGGTCTCTTGATATCCCGACACGGGTCATGGTTATCTCATTCTGGGCAAAATCAAACCCTGTACTGTAGTTGATTGCCGTTTTTGGTGTCAGTCTCACATCACCCGAGAGTGTCAGCTGCTGGCTGATGATTGTTTTGAATGTAGGCTTGCTGTATGAAAAGTTATAGGCCATACGCAGTGACCAGGGCACATCAAACCGCACATAGCCGTATTCATCAAGGTTCTTGTTGCCCAGGGGAAGGTTACTGTTTCCTGCCTGTCCCTGAGGCCCTTCAGCCCCCGTGTCCGGAGGCCTTCCTCCAGCTGTCTGCTGAGGTTGGGGTCCCTTCCCCTTAAACAGTGCAGCGAGGTCCATGTCAACACTCAGATTCATACTTGTCATCCTCATAATCCCTCTTCCCTGAAGGTAGGCAAGCTCAGAAACGGTGACCCCTTTCTCACTTAACCCGTAAATGGTGAAACTGCTTCCTGCCTGAAGGTTGATGTTCTCAGCAAGCCTGGTCCTGAATGAAACACTCACGGGTGACCAGTTCAATGAATCTGAAAAAAGATTATAGTTTGTCCCCAGGGAAAGATTCTCTATCAGCTTGATTTTCTTTGGCTTGCCTGTAGTGTCATTTCTTTCGAAGATCTTTGCCTCCACAATGTTTGCCAGGTTGAAAGAAACTGAGCCGCTACGCTGGCCAAGGGAGGGAGTGCCGAAAATACTGCCCTCAAAAATTGAGTACTCCCTGGTGTGGCCGGCGGTATCATACTGCACCGTGCGGTACATATCTGTTGACAGTCCCGGCAGTTCCGGGGTAAAGGAGAAGCCGACGGAAGGTCTCATGACATGACGTATCGACTGCAGCCGCGATCCTTTTTTTGTGAACTGGTAAGTACCATAGATTTGCGGATTGAATGAAGCGCCTATTGAAGGGGTAATTGCCTGCCCGTAGAAGATGCCGCGGGCTGTATCATTGACAACGGAAGGGACTATTTCATTACGGGCTTCATCAAAATAAAGCGGATCCCATCGCTTTCCAATTTTCTGGGAATACAGAACTGCTGAGTATCTCAGCTGGGGCGAAATGGAAAAATTACGGAAGGGTCTTATCTGGAGGCTTACAGGAATATCATGCTTGAAGCCGTTTTTCATGCTCTTCCACACCTGGTTGGTAAGGAGCAGGCTGTCATACGTGTCTATCTTGTTGTCAAGCGATGCCGTGTACTGCATCTGCAGATCATGGTACCATCTTGTTTTTGCTACCGGCTTCCTCGGTTTGAGCGGGTATATGCGGGCAACGGAGAAACTGGCCTTCGGGAGATTAAGCTGAATGGTCTTGTTCTGAACATTCTGGCTCTGATTAAGACTGGTGGAGAAATTGAACGGGGTGCCTGCCCAGGTCTTTGAATAACTGATACCCGATTGCCGGGTGGTGGTGACATGGTCAGCTACCTCATAGCTGTTGTTCCTGTCGTATCCGCTGGAGCTCATATTCACATTGGCAGAAAAACGGGAGCCGGGATTAGCCTTCGAATCCTGAGCATGACTCCAGCTGATGCGGTAGTTCGTCGTCTTTCCATAATCAGGAAGTCCCTTGTAACTTGAAATATTATTGGCATAGCTGAATCCAAAAGAGCCTGAAAACCTGTATCTTACACGGTAAGTGGTGCCCGCATCGGCGAGCCAGGTGCCATTTGTGTAGGCTGTGCCGGTAAGCTTAAGGTCGAAATAATCATTTATTGCAAAGTAATAACCCCCGGTGGACAAAAAGTATCCCCTGCGAGCCTCCTGTCCGTATTTTGGAATTATCAGACCCGAGGCCCTTTTCTGCTGAACGGGAAAAAATCCGAAAGGAACAATCAAGGGCAGCGGTATATCAGCAACCACCATATAGGCAGGACCGGAAACGATCTTTTCACCGGGATAGACTTTAGCCCTGTTCAGGGCGAGGTAAAAGTGAGGCTCTTCGGCATCACAGGTGGTGAACTTGCTCCTGTTGATATGCAGGCTTCCGTCTTCCTGACGCTTGGTTGTAAGGCTCTTGAGAAACCCTCCCTCCTGCTCGGTGGTCACATTTCGGATTATTCCTTTCTTCGACTTGAAGTTATATGTAAGCTCCCTGCTGTCAAACTCTTCAGAGCCATCCCTGAAATGTGGCTTACCAATCATGACTCCTGTTGAGTCGGGTCTTCCGGTTGCATATACAGACCCTGTTTCCATGTCAAGGACAATGGAATCAGCCTCAAGCTCAATGGACCCGTAGACTACCTTGGCTTTCTCAACAAGATAAACCTTGCGGTTCCTGAGATCAGTCTTCATATAATCCTCGGCAGTATACACAATAGGCAGGTCAACAGCATCCTCCGAAATCTTCCTTTCACCCTTCATTATTGAGTCCAGTGGTACAGAAATACCTTTTATCCGGATCGTATCAGGTGGCAGTACCTCCTGCCCTGTCACTGCCAGAGAAAAGATGACAAGGATCAGTGACACAATTAACCTTTGTGAAAGAAAATGCAAGTTAAATGCTATTTTTGCGTAGTATTTGAGCATATGTGGCAAGCCGGTGACAAAACTAATTAAATTTCGTGAAGGAGTTATGTGGCAGAACACCAAAATAAGAGGGATGAAGAGTATTCTGATGTCAGCTGTGATGTTGGCCGCAATTACTATGCCACACAGGGTTGAAGCTCAGGCAGCTCCTCCTGTTAAGGAATGGACAGTGGTGATTGATGCCGGTCATGGCGGAAAAGACCCGGGTTCAATAGGTTATTCAAAGACCAAAGAAAAGGATCTGAATCTCAAGGTAGCAATCAAAACAGGACAGACAATCAAGGAGAATCTGAAAGATGTGAAGGTTATCTATACACGAACTGATGACACTTTCCTGGGACTTGATGAACGTGCAGAAGTTGCCAATAAAAACAAAGCCGATATCTTTATTTCAATTCATGCCAATGCCTGGAAGGATAAGCGTCCCTATGGGGCTGAAACATTTGTCCTGGGACAGTCAATGGATGATGCAAATCTCAAGGTGGCAATGAAAGAAAACTCGGTGATAACCTTCGAGGAGGATTACCAGACGAAATATGAAGGTTATGACCCTAATTCTGTTGAGTCCTTCATAATTTTTTCCCTCATGCAGAATACCTATCTGAAGCAAAGTACTGAATTTGCCTCCCTGATTCAGTACCAGTTCAGGGATAGGGTCGGACGCTTTGACCGGGGAGTGAAACAGGCCGGTCTGGTGGTACTGTGGCGCAGTACAATGCCCTCCGTGCTTGTTGAGCTTGGATTCATCACTCATCCTGAAGAGGAGAAATTTCTGCTGTCAGAATTGGGCCAGGACTATCTTGCCTCAGCCATTTTCAGGGCATTCCGGGCCTACAAGAATTCCATTGACAACAGGTCAGGGATTAAACCCCTTATCGGGGAAAAACAAGATAAGGTTGAGGAAAATCCGGTTCAGGTTAAAGCTGAAATGAATGACACACATTCAGTGACTGTTACCGGGAAACAGACCGCTGTACCTGTTGCCGGAAACCCGGCCCCAGTGCCTGCCCCTGAGAAGACCTCCCCGGCTGCTTCTGCCGGTAACGGAATAGTATTCATGGTACAGATTGCCGCGGTGCCGAAGAACAAAACCTCAGGAGAGATGTCATTTAAAGGAATAAATACCGTGACCCGTATTGAGTCAGGTGAAAGATATAAATACGCCGCCGGAAGGTTCAGCCTTTTTGAGGAGGCTCTGGAATACCGGAGGGTAATTACAAAAGAATATCCTGATGCCTTTGTAATAGCTGTCAGAAACGGAAAAGTCATCCCGCTGAAGGATGCGGTTGATGAAATAAATTCAAATAATAAGAAATGAAGAAAATCTCCAATGAAGTAAAAGTAGGTGCTGTAGCACTGTTGACCATCGCAGGGTTCATATGGCTTTACAGTTTCCTGAAGGGTAATGATGTGTTTACCAAGACAGCCACCTATCATATTGTCTATGATGGGATCAGCGGGCTCAAGGAATCAAGTCCCGTAGAGATCAACGGTTACCAGGCTGGCATAGTTCAGGATATAAAATTCATCAATGACGGAACAGGCAGACTGGCTGTTTCCATTTCTGTTGACAAAGAATTCGACCTCCCGGTCGGTACAACGGCAGAAATCACAACCGCATCCCTTATTGCAGGCATGAAAATCATTCTCAAAATGGGTGAAAGCAATGAAATATACAGTAATCATGATACTATTAACGGTATTGTAGCTACCTCTATCATAGACAGGATAAGCAACCAGATCACCCCGGTGGAGGGAAATATCACAGATATGATCATAAAGCTTGACTCCCTGATAGTGAGAATCCATGACCTTTTCTCACAGCAATTTACTGCTGACATTCAGTCCTCCATATCCAATGTAAACGGGATAACCGCCAATCTCAGGGAGATCTCTTCCAGGGAGAAAGAAGCCCTGATGGCATCGATAAATGACCTTAACACCTTCACCTCAATGCTCTCATCAAACAGCAGCTCAATGGATGCCACACTGAAGAATCTCGCCTCCATTTCAGACACCCTGGCCTCAGCAGATCTTGCAGGTGCCCTGACATCATTGAGATCATCGCTGGTCAGTGCAGATTCAATTCTTTCCGGATTGAGCACAGGCGAAGGCACCGCAGGAAAGCTTATGACTGATGACAGTCTTTATGTAAATCTTAACAGCAGTTTGCACAGCCTTGACCTTTTATTACAGGATATGAAAGATAATCCTAAAAAATATGTCCACTTCTCCCTTTTTGGCAGAAAGGACCAATAATTTATCGTAATTTTGATAAAAACAAATAAATCATGCTCTTGCAAAAGAGGGTTTTTCAAAATTATCCGATAAAAAGAATAAAGACACTCAGGTCCTCATTTTCATAAACCCTTGTAATACATAGCCTTCGTTGCAATCAACTGATAATCA
>JAQBHM010000298.1:0-3405 GCA_032127795.1 Bacteroidales bacterium
GCAGAGCCAGATTAAAGGCACTGTTTATTTTATCTTTCAGCATGCCGAGGAACAGAGCCCGGGTGGAGCTCACGATATCATAGAAACAGGAGTATTGAACGATGTAAAAGCATTTTTTGGCATGCACATCGGTCCGGGCCAGACGCCGGGCCATATAGGCATACTTCCCGAAGGTCCCGCGTCAACCGCTTCTGATGGTTTTTACCTTACCATACAGGGGAAAGGTACTCACGGTTCCATGCCTCAACTGGGAATAGACCCGATAGTTACAGGAGCAGAAATTGTTACTGCATTGCAGACCATTGTGTCGCGCAATGTTACCCCCGGAGAAATGGCTGTCATCTCCGTTGGAAAATTCCAGTCGGGCAATGCTCCGAATGTAATACCCGACAGGGCACTGCTGGCAGGAACGGTAAGAACCATTTCTGAATCTACCCGTCAATTATTGGAGGGACGGATAAGAACGATTATCGATAATATTACCAGGGCCAATGGCGCAACTTACAGCCTGGAATATACCTCAGGATATCCGGCGATAGAGAATGATCCGGCGCTTGTCAGACTTGCCAGGGCCAGTGCAATAAAGATCCTTGGCAGCGACAAGGTCTATGATGCAACCCGAATGTCCGCCAGCGAAGATTTTGCAAGATATAAGGAGATAGCACCCGAATGTTACCTGAACCTGAGTACCGGACCGGGCGTTGCTAATCACCATCCTGCATTTAACCCGGATGAAAGTTCTTTTATCAATGGAGTGAAAGCGGAAGTACAGATCATCCTCGACTACCTGGATCAGAATTAAGTTCCTATTAGTTGCTGTCGGCGGTCGGAGACCTCTTTTCTGCTTCCGCGCTTTGGCCGCGATAATTAATAAGATACAGTTATCTGTTATGGGCTGTATTGGATCTGTCAGGCTTCATCCTTGGCGGGATCTTTCGCGGCGGGGGTTTTCGTCCATACAGCAGATCGTCAGCCCTGACTGCCAGGCGCGCCACAGCTTTTGATCTCATGATGAGATGCCTGACGGTATTATGGACAATATTTGAAGGGTGGCTGAAGGGACATACGGAGATACACCTTCCGCAGTCGGTGCCGGTAGTACACCAGTAATGGTAACAGGCGTCAGGGTCTATTTTCCATCGCAGAACGCCGTCTCTGTTCTGCATTTCACCTGTGGGGATAGCCTGTGAAGGGCAGCAGTCGGCACACTTGCGGCATACACGGCAGAACTCTGTGAATGCCGGGTAATGTCTTTCTTCAGAGGTGACAAGAGGAGCATTGGTAGTTACCACGGCAATCCTGACCCGGGGGCCATTTTCCGGGGTCATGAGGAGCCCCATACGGCCTATCTCTCCCAGGCCGGCATCAGCGGCAACAAGGGGGCAGATGACTTCATAGTCTCCGTCTATATGTGCCCTGGCATCGTATCCTGATTTTTTGAGGAAGGTGGCAAGAAGAAGAGCGGTGGTAGCACAGCTCAGGTATTTATGTGACGATTCGAATATAACAGGAGACAGGGGGGCTGACTGCATGTTCCTGCTATCCATCATCACGGTAAAAGCAATGGCGTATCTGTGATCATTGGTGACGGGCTTTCCTATGTCAGCACCGCGACCTCTCCTGGTGTAGAGATGGTAATCTCTCAGTTGTGTGATGCCTATGCTGTTCACCCCAAGGTAATCTGCCCAGTTGGTGATATACTCTGTCAGAGCTCCGGCCGTGAACCCGGCTTCTGTTTCAGCCCTGGGATGGCCAATAGATTCATGGAGATATTTGATAATATCAAAGGCAGTATCTGCTGCTGTAAAGTTATACCGGTCGTACAAAATACCGCCGGAGGAGAGTAGTCCCGGCATTTGCCTGGCAACATGATCCTGTTCAGCCTCATAGGGGTGGCTACTGTAATATTCATCCCAGGCTGCGCTGCCTGGCATGAACTTCATCCGGGCAAAGATGGTATCATGTTCATCAAAACTGCGAACAGGAGTACTTCTTTTTTCCGAAGAGGCTCTTACCGGCTTTTTCAGGAAGAGCCAGAGGAGCAGGGCAGCAAAAATGAGTATCACCATGGCCAGGGGTACCTTGCCGGGATACGCCGTCAAAACAGCTAAAAGGCCGGTAATAATAAATATGGCACTGGCAAATGCAGCCCGTTTCGCGGCCCTCTTTTCGCCCTCAGCAATTGAAACAACAGTTGTTATAAGTGATGCTGCGGAAATGAGGATGAAGAAAAGAGCTATAATTATGGATGCATATTTCTGAATCTCCATAATACAATAATAGGACAAATCTTTTTACTGACTTATGGCCTGCGGGACAAATTTGCAGGAAGGGGCAATAAGTATTATGTAAGGCGAAGATCAGATCCGGACGATGATCTTGCCTCTCGGTTTTCCGTTCTCCGCCATTTCGAAGGCGTCGCCGGCCCTGTCGAGGGTAAAATAGTTTTCAATGACAGGGGTGAGTTTTTTCTCGCTGAAGAGTCTCTCCATCTCATTCATGTCTTCAGGCAGTGCGCGCAGGTTGGAGGAGGTAAGCTTCCTGCCGTAAAAAATCTGCGAGAAGGCTGATATCAGAAACAGTAAAGGGTTGATTGTGGTGGTTGCATAGGTTCCTTTCCTCTTCAATAGCTTCATGATGTGCTTATAATCCATGTGCCCGTAAGCATCGAAGAGGACGTCGAACTTAATGGCGGCAGCTGCCAGTTCCCCGCTGCTGTATCCCATTGTTGCGTCTGCACCCAGCTTCTTTGCCAGTTCAGCATTTGAGGTACTGCAGGTTGCCGTCACTGTGGCACCCTTTGCTTTGGCGATCTGAATGGCAAAATGGCCCACGCCACCCGTGCCTCCGTTTACAAGCACGGTTGTGCCCGCGGTGACGCCGCATCTTCTTAAGCCGTTGAGGGCTGTGAGAGCTGCTACAGGCAGTGAGGCGGCTTCCTCAAATGACATATCGTGCGGTATCATGCGCGCACGTTGCTGGTCTATGGCCAGCAACTGTGCCAGTGCACCGTTTCGTTTGAAGATCACCGATGTTACTCCGTAGACCCTGTCGCCGGGCTGATAGCCAGTGACCATGCTGCCTGCCTCCCTGACAATGCCGGAAAAGTCTGATCCGAAGATCCTTGGAAATTTGGTTACCGGGATGAATTTCAGCTTCCCGCGTTTTATCTTGTAGTCTACCGGGTTTATAGAGACAGCCTTAACCTCTATGAGCAGCTGCCCGCTGCCGCAAACAGGATCAGGGTAGTCACCGTAGACTGATGCTTCTGCTCCTCCGAATGCTGTTGAATAGTATGCTTTCACGTTATGTTGTGTTTTTGTTTATAATAAAATAAACAACAGAATGACGGGGTTTGTTGAGAAGAGAGGGAGTAGGGATTAGTAATAGTGAATAGTGAATAGT
>JAQBHM010000299.1:0-3886 GCA_032127795.1 Bacteroidales bacterium
GGCAGGTGAAGATATGGCCATTAGCAGCGGACTGAAGTTCGTTTATTTTGCTAAAGGTGAAAAGAAATCATGAGGGGCCCGGCAGAACTATATGCTCTGCTTGACACCCTGGATATTCCTTACGAGTATCATGAACACCCTCCCGTAGCCACTGTTGACGAGGCGATGAAATACTGGGCCGGCATTGACTCAGGACACTGCAAAAACATCTTTTTCCGCAATCATAAGGGTGACAGGCATTACCTGGTCATCCTCTATTACAGCTCAAAGCTGAATATCAGGGATCTGGAGCAAAAACTAAAACAGGGAAAGCTATCGTTTGCCTCTGACCGCCGTTTGATGCAGTACCTAGGACTTACACCCGGGTCCGTCTCTCCGTTCGGACTCATGAATGATCACACAAGACACGTTCATCTCTTCATTGATAAATCACTGATGGAGCATGAGCGTCTCTCCTTTCACCCCAATACCAATACTGCTTCCCTGATCATTCCGCGTGAGGGTCTCTTCAAATTCCTGGATCATACCGGCACCTCCCGGGAATTTTTCTGATCCCACTGTTGTAATCATGCGCTGATCATCATTAAACCATATCAGCCTGACTCATCTCCAGCCCCCCTGACCCTGGCCCGTTGACCCTGGCCCGTTGACCCTGGCCCCCTGACCCGGGCATCCAGTTAACCTTCTTCTCATTTCTTACATTTAATTATTTAAGACGATAAAGCATCACTGCGCCCCGCCTTACCGTCTTTTATAAGATTGTTATTCATATGTTTTAACGTTAACCGCATGAAAAGAGTTTTCATACTCTCCTTAATAGTGTTACTGTGCTCTGTCGCTACCGGACAGGCACCAGGTGATAAAAAAAGCTACAAGGCAACTTTTACCGCAGTGGGCCCCCTGATAGACGGTTCCCTCGAAGATGATGCCTGGCAGGCAGGAGAATGGGGAGGAGATTTTGTACAGTTTGAACCCAACAACGGAAAAGACGCTTCTCAGAAAACAGAATTCAAGGTCCTGTTTGATGACAATTATATATATGTTGCCATAAAAGCTTATGACACCGCTCCCGACAGCATCAGCAGGCGGATCTCCAGACGTGACAATGCTGACGGAGACCTTGTGGGTATATCATTTGACAGCTATCATGATCTTCGAACCGGCTTTGTTTTCATTGTCAATGCCGCGGGAGTGAAGCTTGACATGATTTGGGCCAGCGACGGCCAGATAGAAGACAATACATGGGATCCTATCTGGTTCACCAGGGCAGAGGTATATGACTGGGGATGGGCTTCAGAAATGAAGATACCTCTTACCCAGCTGAGGTTCAGGATATCTGATGGTGGAGTATGGGGAATGGAGGTCATGCGTTTGACCTTCCGTGACCAGGAGACAACCTTCTGGCAACACATAGACAGAAATTCATCAGGGCTGGTGCATAATTTTGGAGAAATTACCGGACTTGAAGGTATCAAACCACGAAAACAGGCTGACATCACTCCTTTCACGGTTGGCAGCTATGCTAACTATGAGAAGGAAGCCGGTAATCCGTTTGTGGACGGGTCTGATTTTAAACTCAACGGTGGTCTTGATGCCAAGATGGGTATAACAAACAATATGACCCTGGACCTTACCGTGAACCCAGACTTCGGACAGGTGGAGGCTGACCCGTCAGAAGTGAACCTGACAGCTTACGAGACCTTTTTCCAGGAGAAAAGGCCCTTCTTCATCGAGGGGAAAAACATCACCAGCTTCAAGGTAGGCATTGGCGACGGTGATATCGGGAATGACAACCTTTTCTATTCCAGGAGGATAGGCAGAAGCCCCCACATCTGGCCTGACACTGAGGAGAATGAGTTCGCAAAAACCAAGCGCAATACGCCAATCATCAGTGCAGTAAAGATAACCGGCAAAACGCCTGACGGACTCTCAATAGGTATCCTTGAGGCTGTGACTGCCGAAGCAAGGGCTCAGATAGACTCGCTGGGGGAGAGGAGAGAGATGACAGTGGAGCCGCTCTCCAGCTATTTTGTCACCCGGGTGATGAAAGATTTTAATGATGGAAAGACCATTATCGGAGGATCTTACACAAATACACACCGTTACCTTGACGGGACAGGTATCGATGACATCGTGAAGAGTGCCAACACGGCAGGCCTTGACTTCACACAGTATTTTAAAGAACGAAGCTGGATGTTCAGTGCCACCGCCGCATTCAGCAACCTGAACGGCAGCATGGCAGCCATTGAAGATATTCAGCGATCCCCGGTACATTATTACCAGCGTCCCGATGCAGACTATGTTGAGGTTGACCCGTTACGGAAATCACTCAACGGCCACGGTGGCAATGTGCAGTTCGGGAAAGTCAGTGGACACTGGAACTTCGCTCTTTTCGGCCTTTGGAAATCGCCGGGCTTCGACCTCAATGACCTGGGATACCTCCAGAGCGCTGACGCTCTCACCGCTGTCGCCTGGTCAGCCTACAGCATTGACAAGCCTTTCAGCATATTCAGAAGAATAAGATTCAATACAAATCAGTGGAACGGGTGGGATTATGGCGGCAATTTCCTGAATATGGGAGGAAACTTCAGCATATATACACAATTCAAAAACCTGTGGTCATTTAACATAGGAACAAACTACAACGGCAAAGCAACCTCCAACACTACACTGCGGGGAGGCCCCTCAATGCTGCTTCCCGATAATTTTAACCACTTTATCAATATTAACAGTAACTCCTCAAAAATGATCACCGCCAACATTTGGGGCAACATGTCAAAAAGTGGTGAAAATTCATCGGAGTCATACTCTGCCGGCATGGAACTGACTGCCAAACCGGGCCAGTCATTCTCGGTGACCCTCTCCCCGTCGATATCTAAAAGAAGTGGTATGCTGCAGTATGTAAACACTTCTTCATTCGAAGGTGAAGACCGGTATATCCTTAGCCACATCGACCAGAAGATAATGAGAATGTCTCTGAGACTCAACTACAATATCACCCCCGATCTGACAATCCAATACTGGGGACAACCATTCCTGGCAGCCATGGATTACAGTAATTATAAGATGATTACCGATCCTAAAGCCCCAGTTTTTACCGACCGGTTCCATACCTTTAACTCAAATGAGATTCGCTTTGACAATAATGAGAACAGCTATTTTATAGATGAGAACCGTGACGGGACCGACGATTACAGCTTCGAAAATCCGGATGCAAATATTGATGAGTTCCTCTCAAACCTTGTTGTGCGCTGGGAATTCCGCCCCGGCTCAACACTGTTCCTTGTATGGTCTCAGACCAGGGAATACTATGAAGAGACCGGATCATTTTCAATGAACAATAACATCTCAAAGCTCTTCAGCACAAACAAGCCATATGATATTTTTCTTGTCAAATTTACCTACAGGTTTGGACTGAAGTAGTACCAATTTATATATGGATATCTTAAGCGGAGAGTAGTTTCTCCGCTTTTTTTTATTTCATTTTGACCTGTTAAATATCAATAATTGTGAGAATTATTTGAATATATTTGTATTACCTCTGAAAATCCGAACTTGGTATCCTGCAATCCGGTCACATGAAAAGAGCCTTTCTCTTATTGATCCTTATTCTACCTTCCATCATCTATGGTCAGGATTATGAGAAAAGGATTTACACTACACAACGCATCAGTTTACCTCCAGTCATCAACGGTGAGCTTGATGATGATGCATGGACTCACGGCGAATGGGGCGGTGATTTCTTACAGTACCAGCCAGATGAAGCCTCACCTGTAAAACAGAAGACGGAGTTTAAAATTCTTTACGATAACAGTAATATCTATGTTGCAATTAAAGCTTATGATTCTGCTCCGGACAGCATAGTGACCCGAATGACCCGTCGCGA
>JAQBHM010000300.1:0-2873 GCA_032127795.1 Bacteroidales bacterium
TTGACAACTGCTGTTGCAGGAAAGGCAGCATCATTTTTTGAAAGATTATAACTATATGATAATGTGACCTTTGTGGATCCAGAAGTCCATCCTGCCGAGGGTTCTATGGCTGAGAATCCTGTTTTAATATACCAGGCTGCCAGACCGAAAGAAAGTTCTCTGAAACTGGCAGAAGTTCCTAAATAAGTGATAATATTTCTTTCCTGAAGCATCAGTAAGGCAGAAGGGCGAAATTCAAGCTCACTTCTCTCCGAAGCTATTACAGTTCCGGCATTGATTGTGTAGAGACGTCTCAGGCGGTTATAAGCCTGCTGCCCCTCACCTAAAAAAGGCTGGGTAAGGTGCATCACCGAAAAACCCCCGTACCATTGTCCTGTGGAGACAGTGAGCCCTGTTCCTAAATCAAATAGGGTCGTCCCGGCATCGGTGACTGTCTCAGAGGGGATGCTGACCACGCCCCCGAAAGGGTCAAAGTCTCCGGGAAAGGTGATTGCCCCCCTGTTGATACCCCGATGAGCCACTGCAGCAGTGAGTCCGGCATTGAACCAGAGGTTCTTTCCGGCCTTCAGATGATAAGCATAACTCATTCCTGCACGGAGGTCATTCATAACCTCTCCCAGGATATCATCGCTGACCCACACACCTGCACCACCGTGAAGAGGTGAAATGTAGTCATCATACGATGCATAGACAGACTTCAGCCCGAATCCGGCTCCCGGCATGAATGAGTAACATGATATCTTCAATGCCCCCTCCCCGGAGGAGCCCGTATATGCCGGGTTATACATCATCTCCATGCCCGTTACAGAGCCGTACCAGGTATCCTGGGCCACTGCGGTGGCGGCACCTGCCACAAGTATTATTCCTGTTATCGTTGTTTTTAGACCCATAACGGCTTCACAGCAATATCAACGTATCACAAGCGTTAATATTTTATGCCTGCTCCGGCATCCTCGGGGCAAAGATAATCTACTTCACTATCTTTGCGGTGATGAAATGTAAAAGTATCCTCTCCTGCTACCTTGCATTTGTTGCAGTACTTCTGGCGCTGCCGGCCTCCGGGCAGGGTTATGTCTCCTCATCACTTCTCAGGAGCGGCAGATGGATAAAAATAGCCGTTACTGAACCCGGCATCTACCGTATTGGCTATTCCGGTTTGAAAAATATGGGCTTTGCCGATCCTTCTGCTGTAGCACTCTACGGCAACAACAGCGGACAGCTCTCATTCTACAATAACGGCACCGCCCCTGATGACCTCAGAGAGATATCCTTCATGACTGACAGGGGAAGCGACAACATCTTTAATGAAGGGGACTTTATCATTTTTTACGGAGAGGGTACGCACCGGTACAGATACAATAAAAGTACCGGGTATTATGATTTTCTGAGGCATCACTATTCTGATACGGCATATTATTTTCTGACAGCCCGACCCGGTGCGGCTCAGCCCGTAACCACCGAAGAATTGCCCTCCGGAGCCCCAGGTCGTTTTTCCGTTGCCACCGATGTCACCTTCCGCTATGAGACTGAAGGCGTGAACCTTATTAAATCAGGAAGGGAATGGTACCAACAGGTCATTCCGGGAAAGGAAAACCAGGTAATCCCACTGTTCAGCAACCTTATCACTGGTGAAAGGATCAGGTACCGTTTCAGGGCACTTGCAAGATCCGATAAAGAGTCACTTTTTATGCTCAAACAGGGCATGACAGTGATAAAAAACATACCTGTTTCACCCGTTAATATGAGAGACCTGAACGGGGTTTATGCCACCGTTATTACAGCAGCAGACTCATGCTATCCGGAATCATCCGCTCCCCTGTTTTCGGTCATATTCTCAAATAGCGGGGATCTGGCAGCATCAGGATATATTGACTATATGGACCTGCAGGGCCGCGCGCAACTGAAGTATACTGACAGACAATTATTTATAAGTGACAGCCGCACTGCCGCAGAAGGGAGTGTGACACAGTTCAGCATCACTTCTTCCAACCTGCTTAAGGTCTGGGATGTTACTGATCCCTTCTCTCCGGTGGCCATTCAGGCAACCTTTTCAGCCGGGAAAACAACTTTTGCCGTTAACACTGATTCGCTCCGCCAGTTCATTGCTTTTGACAACCAGCATCTCATGCAACCGATTATTGTTCCGGGAGAGATACCAAACCAGGATCTTCATTCCCTCCCGCCGGCCAAAATGATCATAGTCACACACCCTCTTTTTGTTCCTTATGCGGAAAGGCTCGCAGAGATGCACCTCAGTGACGATGGCACCACCTCTCTCATAGTCACCCCCCGCCAGATTTACAATGAGTTTTCCGGTGGCATACCCGATGCCGTGGCAATACGTAACTTTGTGAGGATGGTGCACGAAAAGGGAAAGACATCATCAATCCCCCTTAAGTACCTCCTCCTCTTCGGAGACGGTTCCTACGAGAACAAGACGCCTCCTCCCCTCAACACCTCATTCATACCCACATGGCAATCAGTGAATTCTCATGTAGGAGTACTCTCATTTACCTCTGATGATTTCTATGGATTACTTGATGACGGGGAAGGCGAGGCTGACGGATTGCTTGATATCGGGATCGGGAGACTGCCTGTAACGGATACCACTGGTGCAGGGATTGTGACACGCAAGATTGGATCATATCTGCTCACTCCTGCCTTCGGTTCATGGAAAAACATTTTGTGTATGGTTGCCGATGACGAGGACGGGAATCTGCATATGACAGATGCTGAGAGCCTCAGCGCCCAGGCATATGCCTCGGCGCCTCCGCTAACAGTTGACAAGATCTACCTCGACGCTTACCGCCAGGAGACATCAGTTACTGGCAATTCCTACCCTGATGCTGTAGCAGCAATAAATGACCGGATAG
>JAQBHM010000301.1:0-7000 GCA_032127795.1 Bacteroidales bacterium
CAGGTATGAAATTGCCGGCACGGTGGCCGGGGATGATACAATACTTCTTATTCCACGTGATAATATAAGTAAAGAGGCAGTTGAAGAATGCCTCAGCATGATCTTTCAAACAAATACATTAATAAAAACGTAAAATGAAAAAAGTAATGTTAGCATATTCCGGAGGTCTTGACACTTCCGTGATTCTTAAATGGCTCATCAATAAAGGATATGATGTGATAGCCTTTATTGCCGATGTGGGGCAGGATGATGATTTTGAGGCTGTTCGTGATAAGGCTCTGGCAATCGGGGCTTCCAAGGTCATTATTGAAGATCTGAAGAGGGAATTTGTCACTGACTATATTTTTAAAGCCTTGAAGGCCAATGCAGTATATGAAGACCGCTATCTGCTTGGCACGGCCCTGGCGCGTCCGCTGATAGCTAAGAAGCAGATCGAGGCAGCCGTGGAATATGGTGCTGACTATGTAGCTCATGGGGCTACTGGAAAAGGCAATGACCAGGTTCGGTTTGAACTTGCCTATTATGCTCTCAAACCTGATATCAAGGTGATCTCTCCCTGGAAAGACGGAGAATTCTTATCACAGTTCCAGGGAAGGTCTGATATGATCAGGTATGCTGCGGGTCACCGCATTCCCGTAAAGGCATCCATATCAAAGCCGTACAGTGAAGATGACAACCTGATGCATATAAGTCATGAAGCAGGGATCCTGGAAGACCCTCTGTATTTTGCCGGCAAGGAGATACTTGAAAAAATGGTAATGCCAATGGATGCCCCTGATAAGGAGACTCATATCTCTGTCACCTTCAGGGATGGAATACCGGTACTGGTTACTAACAGGGATGACGGAACAACTTTAAATGATCCCCTGGAGCTCTTCATCTACCTTAACAGGCTGGGAGGAGAGAATGGTATCGGGCTGCTGGATATGGTAGAGAACAGGTATGTAGGAATCAAGTCGAGGGGTATCTATGAGACTCCCGGAGCCACAATCCTGTATGCCGCACATAAGGATATAGAAGGTATTGCCATGGACCGCGAAGTCATGAGACTTCGTAACATGCTTGCTCCCGTATTTGCGGAGCTTGTCTACAACGGTTTCTGGTTTTCCCCGGAGATGGAGTTCCTTCAGGCTGCCATGGACAAAAGCCAGGAGGTCATTGACGGCATTGTTCATATGATCCTGTATAAAGGCAACATCATTATTGAAGGGCGTGAGTCTCCCTCGTCACTGTACAATAAGGAGTTGTCAAGCATGGATATTGAAGGTGGGTTTAACCAGGCTGACAGTCTCGGCTTCATTCGCATAAATGCAATACGCCTGATGGCTCATCATGCCATTATGGAGGCTGCCGGGAAAAAAGTTGAAGAAGATGCATTTGTGGGATAAGGGAGTCAGGCCACGTGAGGCTTTAATCAGATTTACCTGCAGTCGTGACCGGAGTTATGATGAGAGGCTGGCGGAATATGATATCGCAGGCTCGATGGCTCATGCCGTTATGCTTGAGAAGTGTGGTATCATAAGCGGTGATGAGAAGAGACAACTTCTTGACGGCCTCTCGTCACTCTTTGATGAGGCACAGAAAGGCGAACTGAAGTTAGGAGATGAATATGAGGATATTCATTCTTATGTTGAATTCCGCCTTCATGACCTTATCGGAGAGGCTGCAGGACGTCTGCATTCAGGTCGTTCAAGGAATGACCAGGTGCTCGCTGATATTCATCTCTGGCTAAGGCATCAATCCGTCATACTGGCAACGGAGCTTCACCATCTTGCCATTCTCTTCCTTGACCTCAGTGAGAAGTATAAGGAGGTTCTCATGCCCGGTTTCACTCATATGCAGCCTGCCATGGTCTCATCATTCGGATTATGGTTTGCTGCCTTTGCCGAGAGCCTGTGTGACGATCTCCGGATGCTTGGCAATGCTTCACAATTTGCCGGTGCATCGCCATTGGGAACTGCCGCCGGCTATGGAACCACTCTCCCGATTGACCGTGAATTTACCGCTTCTCTTCTGCAGTTTGAGAGGCTTATCATCACATCTCCCTATGCCCAGATGAGCAGGGGGCGGACGGAGCGGGTCATGGTCAGTGCATTAGCATCAACGGCAGACACAATTGGCAGTTTTGCTTCAGATATTGTGCTGTTTATGTCGCCGGGATACGGATTCGTAACTCTTTCTGAGGATTTTACCACGGGCTCCTCTATCATGCCACACAAGAAGAACCCTGATCTCTTTGAGCTTCTCAGAGCCCGCTGCAAAAGGCTTCAGAGTCTGCCCAATGAAGTGGTGCTTTTGACTACAGGGTTGCCTCCCGGATATAATCGCGACTTTCAGGAGCTGAAAGCAATTCTTTTTGATGCCTTTGATGAGATCATGGAGCTGGTTCTTGTGATGCAAAGTGCCGTCACCGGACTTGTTATCAACTGTGAAATCATGAAAGAAAAGATGTATAATGATATATTCTCAGTAGAAGAGGCTAACAGAATGGTTCTCATGGGCACCCCTTTCAGAGAGGCATACAGGGCAGTGTCAGGAAAGGCGGGGTTGGGGCTGTTTGAGGTCACAAGTCCGGCAGACTACACACATACCGGCAGCATAGGCAATACCGGGCAAATGATTATAAGACAGCGGATTGAGGAGGTGATGGGAACTTTTAAAGCGGGATACAGTCCGGGGGAATTATATGATCATATAAAAAGATCCGGGGTCATTTAGGTGTCGGCTTAGTTCCTGCTGCCGCTTTTATATTCTCCATGAACACGTCAAACAGAAAATCCGTATCGGTTGGTCCGCCTGAGGCTTCAGGGTGGAACTGTGTTGAAAAGAATGGTTTTGAAGTATGTTTCATCCCTTCATTTGTCTGATCGTTTACATTGATAAACAGAGGCTTCCAATCAGGGGGCAGAGTTTCGTTATTTACTGCAAAACCGTGATTTTGTGAGGTGATATAAGCCCTGTCAGTTCCGACCATCAGTACCGGCTGGTTATGGCTTCGATGGCCATAACGCAGCTTGTAGGTGTCAGCGCCGGCGGCGAGTGCCATCAGCTGGTTCCCCAGGCATATACCAAAGACAGGCTTGTCAGCACCAAGGGAATTCCTGATATTGTCAATGGCAGCGAGGCACATCTTGGGATCTCCCGGGCCGTTTGAGAGGAAGAGTCCGTCATAATCTTCCTTGCTGTAGTCATAATCCCATGGTACCCTTATTATGGTAGTATCACGCTTCATCAGGCTACGGATGATGTTGTATTTTACTCCGCAGTCAACGAGCATAATCCTGTATTTACCGTTACCGTAAACCTTTCTTGAAGAGGTACTTACTTCAGCGACAAGGTTCACCCTGTTGGGATCATAGAAATCGGTGACTGTTCCCTCGGGTTCAACCTTACCGAGCATGGCACCTTTCTCCCGTATCCTTTTTGTGAGAGCACGCGTGTCAATCCCGTAGATACCGGGCACATTACTTTTTTTCAGCCACTCATCGAGGCTTTGTATTGCATTCCAATGGCTGTACTGAAATGAATAATCAGATACAATCAATGCTGAGATATGCACTCCGGATGACTCATAAAAGAGAAAGAGGTTGTCCTGTTCGCTCTGGTCCGGTGCGCCGTAGTTACCCACGAGAGGGTAAGTGAGGCAGAGGATCTGGCCGCGGTATGACGGATCGGTAAGGCTCTCGGGGTATCCGGTCATGGCAGTGTTGAACACCACTTCACCGGCAGCTGCCACCGGGGCTCCGAAAGAGTACCCGCGATACATTGTTCCGTCCTCAAGTGTTAGTTTTACCGGTAATCTCCTCTCTGACATCAGTTTATGCATTAATTGCCTGGTCTATCTGTTTCAGTGCTTTTTCTACCGTTGCTCTCGGACAGGCGAGGTTGATACGCATGAATCCCTCAC
Source organism: Bacteroidales bacterium (assembly GCA_032127795.1). GTDB lineage: Bacteria > Bacteroidota > Bacteroidia > Bacteroidales > VadinHA17 > SR-FBR-E99. The sequence goes on from JAQBHM010000301.1 coordinate 3,908, forward strand.
CTCCGGGACCGAAGGAAGAGCCCTCATTCATGCCTATTCCGGCCTGCTCAACAAAAAACCTCTGCAGTTCTTTCCCACTCATGCCCATCTCCCGGCAGTCGAGCCACATCATATATGTTGCTTCGGGCCGCACCGGTTTTATATGGGGAATGCGCTCATGAAAGTATGTCATTACCAGGTCTACATTACCCTGTATATATGCAATCAATTCGGAAAGCCACTCCATGCCGTTTGTGTAGGCTGCCTCGGAGGCCACGTTCCCGCAAATGTTGCCCAGGTGAATATGAATGCTCTCAAGTGTCTTATAGTATTTCTCTCTTAACACACGATCGGGAATAATCATTGAGGAGGTGGAGAGGCCTGCCAGGTTAAAGGTCTTGCTGGGGGCCATGCATGTAACTGTTATGGCTGCTGCCCTCTCCGAAACGGATGCCAAAGGAACATGATGATTTCCGGGAAGAACAAGATCAGAATGTATCTCATCAGAGAGAATAACAATTCCTTTTTCGGAACATATCTCTGCCAGTTCAGCCAGTTCCTTGAGTTGCCAGGCTCTTCCCACGGGGTTGTGAGGATTGGAGATAATTATCATTTTTGTTGCAGGGGTGATAAGATTCCTGAGCCCTTCAAGGTCCATCACCCATCCTCCTGCAGTCTCCCGGAGGGTATTATACACAAGTTTACGCCTGTGATCTTTAACTGCTCTGTGAAAAGGAGTGTAAACAGGGGGCTGAATGATAATTTCATCACCCTCGTTTGAATAGGCAAGAGTGCAGATGTTAAGGGCAGGAACCACACCCGGACTGAACTCTATCCATTCCCGTTGAATATTCCATTCATGCAGGGCTTTACCCAGTTAATAAATGCATCGAAGTAACTGTCAGGCCTGAAGGAGTATCCCAGTATTTCATGTTTCAGTCTCTCAGAGATTGCCTCAAGAATGAAAGGGGGTGTTTTGAAATCCATATCGGCTACCCACATTGGGATGACATCATCCCTGCCGAATACCTCTTTCCTCCAATCGTATTTAATGCAATCGGTGTCTTCCCGGTCAATAATTTCATCAAAATTCCACATCAGGTGTAGCTGTTTTTCCGGGGTGTAAAGATAGTTAAAATAGACTATGAACAAGTGAAGGGTACTATGCGTTTAAGTATTAATTATGTGAACAAGCAGGGATAACAAACTGACAAAGGAGAGAGGTCTTTTAAATATTAGTGGGTAAAAGTTGTTGTCAGAAAAGTAAATGTTATAATTTTACGTACAGAATTCAATCACCAAAAACCAGATTATGAAAAAGACTTTCACTAAGGTATTAGTCGTTATGATGCTCATTGCGATAGCCAGTGCTTACTCCTGCAAAAACAGGGGCGAATCAAAGAGCAAGACTGAAATAAATGCAATTGAAGGACAGGTTCTTGAGCAGAAGATAGAGGAGAATGTCTATCCGCTACCTACCTCAGCAGAGGTGATTAAGAAACTCAGTGACCTTGATCTGGGTTACATTCTAGGCGCCTCCAATCCTCCATCAAGTGCCAGAAACTATGTATCCAGTTACTCCAGGGCTGTTAATCTCGGTGTCTTCGGCGCTGATCTCAGCTATTCCACACTGTATAATATGCAGCAGGATGTTATTGACTATATGCAATCTATGCGTACGATGGCCAATGATCTTAATCTGTCAAAGATTTATGATGAATCGCTTTATGATGAGATCAAGGCTAATTTTGATAACCGCGATACCCTTGTCACAATTCTGACAGGCGCTTTTGACCGCACATATTCATATATGGTTGATGCCGGTCAGGCCAACCTGGCCCTGCTGATGGTAGGCGGTGCCTGGATAGAGGGTATGCATCTTACCCTTAGCGTTTCTGAGTCAGGAGCACATCTCACCGGATTCGAACAAGTGTTGGTGGATCAGAAAAAATCATTCGAGATGTATGAGGAGATTGCAAAACCCTATGCTGAAGATGCTCTTGTAGCCAAGTTTCTGGCCGGGCTCCAGCCTGTCAGGGATGAATATGCAACGCTCACAACAAGTCTGACGATGCAGAACATTGAAGACCTCAAAAAAGCCGTGGGGGAGGTCAGGACGGCTCTGATTAAGTAAACACAAGATATTCAGAAAGGCCGCAAAAAAAGTTTGCGGTCTTTTTTTTAAAAACGATGAGGGAATCAGTATTACATGCACTGATACATATTTTTGCCATTATCTCTACTGTCAATCCGGGAGGAGTGACACACAGAGGCAAGAAGATTTTACGTGGTTATCTCCGTCGTTACCTTAACCAGGAGCTTGAGGAGGAATATTTCAAACTTTATGAGAATAACCTTCAGTTCTATGAACGTGAACTGAGGACTGTAGCGGAGGGTGAGCTCTCTGATGAGAACTCGCTGATTACATTCCAGATTACCAATATATGCCGTCAGATTAAGAAAGGCCTCTTCATTGAAGAGCGCATGTTGGTATTCATGCAACTTCTGGAGTTTGTCTTTGAAGATGGAAGCATCTCAGAGCAGGAATCATCGATAGTGGATATTGTTGCACGCACATTTAACATTCCCAAGACTGAGTACAACAACATTTCAGCCCTCATGCTGGGCATGAGGTTCGATAAGATAACCCCTGATACTTTCCTGGCAATAGAGGGGGAGGAAAACATAGGTGATTCTGCATCAAAATATTCTAACTATCATGACTGGCATCATATGCTTGTCAGAGGTCTCAGGGGAACGATATATGTTCTCTATATAAAGAGTACCGGCCATTTGTTGTTTATCTATGACGGTAAGGTACATCTTCATTTTAAGGGGCGTAACATAGTGCCTCAAAGACCCTTCCTTCTTGACCCCGGAGTGAATATCCGCGGCAGGGGGATGTCAACAATCTACTATACAACTGTATTCAGGAAATTTATCAGGGATAATTTTGTAGAAGATATTGTATTTGAGGGACAAGATATTGAATTTATTTTCAAGGGCTCTGATGCGGGTGTCCAGCCGATGAGTTTTCTGGTCAAGTCCGGTAATATGGTAGGTGTTATGGGAGGCAGCGGTGTTGGAAAGAGCACCCTGCTTAATATCCTTATC
>JAQBHM010000302.1:0-3002 GCA_032127795.1 Bacteroidales bacterium
TCAGAGCATCAATTTCTGTTTTCATTTTTTCTTTCGCAGGACTCTTCAGTGCAGGATACCTCTCCTGGAGTTTGGCGAGATCTGAGGCATCATTGTCAGTGTCAATGATCAGTTTTGAATAGTCCTGGTTACTTCTCACCAGTATCCTGGCATAATAGATATAGTCCTTTTTGATCAGACGGTCTGCCGGAAGCAATTCAAAAAGCTTTTCCATATATGACTTAGCAGCATCATAGTCACCCTCTTCATAAGCAGAATATCCTGCTATACGGTTCATATAGGTCCTTGAATTGTCAATTGCGAAGATCTCTTCGACATTCCTGATAACTTCCTGGTATTCTTTTGCATAGAACAGGGCATTCACATATCTTATCTTTGCAGGTATATTACCTTTTGTCAGTTCAAGGTATTTTTCGAAGTACTTCTTTGATTCATCAAACCTGCCTGCCATTGAATATAGTTGTCCCAGCTCACGGTATGCGGGTGCATAATCAGAGTTAAGTGCTATTGCCTGCTCATAAAACGGTATGGCAGCCATAAGGTTACGTCCCTTTACATAGATGCTTCCAATCTTCATGTTGGCAGTTGGCGACTGAAGATCCCAGTCCTGCGCCAGATTGTAGTTCTTAATAGCTTTTGATCCGTCATTGACAAGAATGTAAATGTCTCCGGCTATGATATAGACCTCACTGTTTCTGGGGTCAATTGTGAGAGCATGACGAATGAACGGAAGTGCCTTACTGGTATCAACCTTTTCAAAGTTAATATAAGACTGTGCGATCTTGGCAAGAGTATATGCGTATTCCTTGGGATCCTGTAACTGTTTAATCTTTTTATAGGTTGGGAGGAGGCTCTTTGCCTTCATCCTCAGTTCGTCTGCCTTGGCGTTATCTCCCTGGAAGAATGCCACCTTGGCAAGGCCAATATAGTTAAGGGGGTCAGACGGATTGGCCGTAACGCCTTTAGTGAACAGGTCTCCTGCTTCCCTGGCAGTTGCAGCGAGTGAGTTCGAGATTGTGTCGGCAAAATAGTTGAGCAATGAATTTTCACCATAATGAAAATAAATCTTGCTGTTTGACGGTTCTGCCTTTACAAGTTGCTGGAACAGTTTATCTGCTTCATCATACTGTTCGTTTTTAGTATAGGTGATAGCATCCTGGAGCGCCTGCCCGTTAAGCATCGTTCCTGATACCATGCAGATGAATCCTGCAATAAGCAACGCCGGTCTGAAAGTGTTCTTAATCATTTTTAATAGTTTGAGTTACTGTTTTACCTGTATTATTCTTATTGGCATTGTAGCCGGGACCAGACCCGACTTTAAAATTATTCTCTGTCCTTTTTCTCCTGCCACCCATGACATAAAGCCTGATCCAAGTCCCGAAAATGTCTCTCTTGAAACAATATATACATCCCTGACAAAGGGATAACTCCTGTCATAGATAGAACCCTGAACGGGCATATAAAAAGAGGATTTATCAAGGTACGGAGTTGAAATCGCGGCAACCTTGATCCTGTTTATAAAACTCATGCTGGTAGAGTCCTCCCTGTCACTTATCCAGTTAACACTCACGATACCTATGCTGGAGGGACTGGACGCTACATAATCTATGACTTCGGGATTACTTTTTACAGCAAAGAAATTTAATGGCAACTGGTCAGGAAGATCAAACCTCTCCTTGAAGTACCTGATGTTGCCTGAACGCTCATTATCGAAGATGACATTAATAGTACCCAGCTTTGATGAGTTGTTAATCTGCTTCCAGTCTGTAATCTTGCCTGTAAATATATCCTGTACATTTTCGTATGTAAGGAGAGAGTCCATGTTTGATTTGTTCAGCACCAGCGCCAGGGCATCATACGCCACGGTGTTGGTTCTGACAACAACGAGTGATGCAAGTAAAAGCTCCTTCTGCTCTTCCGTAGGCATCCATGATGTGACAATGACCTTTACAGAGTCATTGAGGAAGTCAGCCATAAGTTCTTTTTCGGATTCGTATTCAGGCGTTATGGAAGCATACTTGTAAAAACTCGTGAATGTCGCAATTTCTGCATCTACTATAGGTCTGAAAGATTCATCAGCCTTGATAATGATGTCTCCCGACGTGGGTGTTTCACGGAAGGCGGTACCCTGGTTTTTGCAGGAGGCCAGAAAACCGGTTGCTGTGACCGTGATAGCCAGTGCTGCAAAAAATTGTCTGTATTTAAATTTCCATTCCATTAATCCTGCATTTAATCAACGTTTTATGGGTCACAATATTAATAATAATCTCTTTTTTATCCTATCAGTTGTACATTCAAATTTCAAAAGTCTTATACTATTTTATGTGCAAAACATATGCCACTTCATAAAGACCTTTTAACTAGTGCCTTACCCTAGATAAAACAGACCATATTATTCATTTTCTTCATTATTGAAGAAATTCTCCTTTATCTTGGTATATGAGACAAAAACCCGATATAAGCCATAAATTATAAGTGGGATGCCAATAATTACCCTGAGAGGTTTTTCAATATAGTCAAGATATGATGAGAACAGTATAATATAGCCAAATCCGAGGTAAAAGATTACCATCATTGTTCCGAAGATCGTGAACACCCTGTCGTATAATTTCCTGCTATCCATGAAACCAGTGTTAGTGATCGCAAATATATTGATAATTCCTTATAATGAAACCTTGTATAATAAAAGGTAGGGACGAAGCCAGGCTACGTCCCTACCGTGTAATCAATACTCTATATTATGATTTGGTTGCATTCTCAAGTCTTTTCATTATTGAGAAAATAAATGCGGCTGATATCAGACAGCATACGATAAATACTGACCACAGCTGCCATAGTTCGACCTTGTCCCAGAGTTTGGTTCCTACGAAGAGCAGTTTGTTGCCAACCGCTGTTGCAAGAAGCCAGCCTGCCTGCATCATTCCCTGGAATCGTGAAGGCGCAACTTTTGAGACAAAAGAAAGACCCATGGGGCTAAGGAACAGCTCTGCCACAGTAAGGAT
>JAQBHM010000303.1:0-11540 GCA_032127795.1 Bacteroidales bacterium
CTATGGTTGAGAGGCCATTCTCCATTGCGTATGCTGACACCAGCGCTGATGCCCTGTCTTTAAATGACCAGGTAGGATTCTGCGAGTCGTCTTTAAGATGCAGCCGAAAGCCTACGCTGATACCATCCAGGGTATTCATCGTATAGAGTGGCGTGCCGCCCACGCGCAGGGGAGGAAGACTCTCCGTAGAAGAGATTGGCAGAAGGTCAATGAAGCCGCTTTTCTTCAGATCATCAAAGCTCTTGTTTCTTTTTCTTACATCCAGATAGTCATAAAGGATCTTAAGGACTCCTGCCCGGGGCTTTCCGGGTATGTTGCTGCTGCTGCACGAAGGACACAGGTACATTGTATCACCGGCGTCATATTCCATGCCGCAGTCATTGCATTTATATATGAAACTTTTCTTATTCATTGTTTCAGAAACAGTAAGAGAAACCTTAACAGGCTACAGATCCTTCAGCAACCCGGTCCGCTCGTTAAATTCATTTATCAGTGTATCCCAGCGGTCAACCTGGCTGAACATCCTGTTCCAAACCTCCAAGTCGTACCAGAGCTGGTTAAGGTCTTCCACATCTTTGCCCTGCTGCTCAACCCAGGTATAGTATTTCAGGTTATGGACTTTTTTTCTGTCATTATAGCCCAGTTCTTTCATGTTATCGGTTCCGGTGCCGCAGATACATTTCTCATAGTCCTTTACAGCCTGAATATCTGAGTATGCCCCTCTTTCCCCGGTTAATTCCGTAAGTCTTGACCCGTACATTTCAGCCGAGTCGGTGGCGACGGTTATTATAATATCATCACCTGTCATCTCAAAGTACCTGGCTGTCTTGATGGCCGAGATCATATTGCTGATTCCCGATATGCCCAGCAGGTGAAGGTTACTGATGATATTGCCGTCTATTCCCAGTGACTTAAGGTATTGATGCCCCTTTTTCTCATTGAAGAGCCGGAATATCCTCATACAGTCTTCATCGTCGATGGCGGTGACCACATCGGTATTCCTGACGTTATGGACCCAGGGAACATGTTTATCGCCTATGCCCTCTATCCTGTGGGCACCGAAGCCATTCATCAGCAAGGTGGGGCACTGCAGTGCTTCTGAGGCCACGATTTTTACATGAGGTTCTATTGTTCGGAGGTAATCACCTGCAGCAATTGTTCCTGCAGACCCGGTTGCTGAGATGTACCCTGCCAGCCTGCTTTTATCATCTTTCACAAGGTTATAGACCTCTTCCAGTGCATTTCCTGTTACGTTATAGTGCCATGCGGGATTGCCGAACTCATCAAACTGATTGAATATTATGCATTCAGGTCTCGTCCGGCGTATCTCCCAGCACTTGTCATAAATCTCCTTAACGTTTGATTCGCATCCCGGGGTGGCTATTATTTCAGAGCCGATGACATCGCGCAACCATGTAAACCGCTCCTTGCTCATTCCCTCGGGCAATATGGCCACTGATTCTGTACCCATCAGCCTTGAGTCAAAGGCGCCGCCTCTGCAGTAGTTCCCTGTGGAAGGCCAGACAGCCTTATGGTAGGTAGGGTCAAAGCCTCCGGTGGTTATGCTTGGTGCCAGGCATCCATATGCTGCTCCCACCTTGTGTGCGCCGGTGGGAAACCATTTCCCCACGAGGAGAATGATTCTTGCCTTTACACCGGTGAGGTCAGCAGGCAGCTCGATGAAGTTTACTCCACCGTATAATCCGCCTGTTTCTGCCGGCTCATTCTTCCAGGTTATACGAAACAGGTTCAGGGGGTTGACTTCCCACAGTCCTATTTTCTTCAGCCTGACCTTTATTTTATCCGGGATCAGATCCGGATTCTTCTGCTGCTCGAAGGTAGGCAGTATAATGCCCCTCTCCCTGAAACGGTTGACGGCATTCTGCAAAGCCTTCTCATTAGTGATCCTGTCAATGGGCTGTATCATATTCTATATGTGTCAGAATTAACGATTTTGCAAGTTAGTTATTATGAAGTTATTCCTTGTCTGCCGCGTCATTCAAATACCAGGTCTTCTGCTCCCCGGATGAGAACACTCATCAGGGCAGCCTGGTCGAAAAAAGCCTGTCTGACACCGGCAATTCTGAATTTTACTTCCAGCAGCCTGAACTTTAAAATATCAAGCCTGGCTGTAATATATTCATTTTCAAATATATATTCATCATCCACCATTGACAGTGTTGTGATGCTGTCATTCTTTTTAAATATCAGGGTCTTCCTGTCTTTCATCCGGCTGAGGTAATAACCTTCAGCTGCCTCATTAAAGGATGAGACTGTAAGGTGGAATTTTGGCTTCTCCTTGTAGGGGGCACCTGCAGTAGGGCAGAAGGTATTACAGTTACCGCATTCATTGCAGAAATCCGCTATGTTAAGTATCTGGTATCTCTGTTTTATTTCGAAAATCCTGTCTTCGCTTATCTCAGTCTCTCCATTGTCTGACTGGATAGCCTTCTGAAGGTTATATCTCACAGGGTCGATTTCATATGAGTGGTTAGCGAAGTTAGGGCATACGGTGGTGCATATGTTGCATATCTCATCGCACCAGAGGCACCTGTCTGCTTCGCGCACCACGCTTTTCCTGTCAGGGGTTTCACTTACCAGGCTGAAGTTTCTTCTTCTTTCGGGCGGAATCTCCGCAGGCTTCTCCGCGGGGATTCGCAGAGCCCTTTTCATCATCAGCTCTCTCTTTGACAACTCCTTCATTGCAGCAGGCTTTTCTACGGAGAAGGTGATGCCGGCGTCATCAATTATCTGTTTCGCGGCCTTCCTGCCGTCGGCTATGGCATTGATGGCGGTGGAGGCACCCCGCAGGGCATCGCCGCCAATAAATATTTTCTCCAGGCGGGTCCTGTAGGTGACTGTGTCAGCCACAAGGTCAGCTGCTGTGGCAAAGACTATATCCGTCTGCTGACCTATTGCAGGTATTATTGTGTCGCACGGTATCTCAAACTCTGATCCTATGATCTTTTCAGGTTTCGGTCTTCCCCTGCCGTCCACTCCTTTGAGCTCCATGCGGCTGCACAGCAGTGCGCGTACCCTGCCGTCACTTTCCAGCACTCTCTCAGGTGCTGCCAGTTCAATTATCCTCACACCCTCCTCCAGTACAGCTTTTATCTCTCCCTGGTCAGCGGGCATCTCGTTTATAGTACGGCGGTAGACGACTGTCACTGTGCCTTTTCCACCGACAAGACGCCAGGCAGTGCGTGCTGCATCCATTGCAGTATTTCCCCCGCCGATAATCACAACATCCTTGCCTGTCTCAGTGCTCTTTGACTGCCTGACATTATAGAGGAACTCCAGAGGCTCCATTACACCCTTGACGGAGTCCCCCTCAATATTCAATGCTGCCGATAATTGTGCCCCGGCGCCTACAAAGATGTACTGATATTCCTGCTTCAGCATCCCGAATTCGGAGGTGCCAATCCTGCTTTCATACCTGACTGCAACTCCCAGATCGGTTATTCGTCTTATGTCCCTGGCCACTGCCTCATCAGTGAGTCTGAAGCCGGGGATGGCGAACTGAACCATGCCTCCTGCCTTTGCTCTTGCTTCGAAGACATCAACGGTGAATCCAGCCAGCCTCAGATAATAAGCGCATGACAGCCCTGAAGGCCCGGCGCCGATGACGGCGGCTTTTAATCCGTTGGATGCAGCAGGTTTTAGCATTACCTCATCCTGCTCGGAGATAAACCGCTTGACCTCTCTGATCTGCAACGGATCGTCATAGTTGACACGTGTGCATTTTGTCTGGCAAAGATGATCGCATACCATGCCTGTCACCGAAGGGAAAGGATTGGTTCTAAGTATCACTTCATATGCACTGTTAAAATGGCTCCTGGAAGCATGCCAGAGGTAATCGGGGACATCCTGGTTTGTGGCGCAGGTATCGCGGCATGGCGCAGAGATACAGTCAAAACTGCCAAGTGCCCTGGATGTCTTTATATCCGGTGTTTTCAGGTAGTCTCTCCGGCAGGCTTCTGAATTAATGACCTCGCCGGCATACCTGATCAGGTTTGTCATTGCGGCATCCCCGGTTTTTCCGGCTGTCACTTCCTGATTCTTATCAAGTTCCCTGAAATACTGGTTCAGCCTCATATATCCCCCGGGCTTAAGGATATCTGTGCAGACGGTGACTGTTGTGAAGCCGCATGACAGGAGATTGCAGATATTAAAAGCATCAGCGCCGCCGGAGAAGGAAAGCAGAAGCTCACCGCCGAACTCGCGCTGCAGTTTTTCTGCAACACTGACAGACACGGGGTGCAGGGCACGGCCGCTCATATAGATCATCTCAACATCACTGTCAAATACTTTCCTGTCATTAAGTGCTTCAAGGGTATTTGTAAGCTTCAGCCCGAACTGAAGATCATTCTTCTCACTGACTTTCTGCAGTGACCTGATTATCCTGACAGCATCATTGAATCTGAGGTCATGTTCAAATGCACTGTCAGGCACGGTGGCCTTAAAATTAAGCTTATTATTCAGGATATCCCTGAGCCTCTCAGGCCCCAGGAGAGTGGGGTTAAGCTTTACGAGGGTATGAAGCTTCTTTGTCTCCATGAGATAACGTGCTATCTCTTCTATCTCACCCGGAGGGCAGCCGTGCATGGTTGACAGTGTGATATTATCAGAGATGCAGGAGGGTATTGCCATCTCATCAACACGGGGGCAGAAGTCACGTATTTCGTCAAGCCTTGCCGCCAGTGCATCATCACAGTTTCTCATACTTTCAAGGAACCACTGAACATTGTCATTCATGATACCATTAAGGTCGTAGCCCACACTCATGTTGAAGATGGTGCCAGTCTCGCTGCCCCTACCGAAACGGTGGTTCAGGATATGTATTATGATCCAGGCATTCAGATATTCACTGAAGCTCTCTTTTATTTTCAGTTCCTGCGACCATTCACAGTTATATCCCTCATCGTGCATATCTATGCAGGGTTTGGGCACTTCCAGTTCGTCAAGGGTCTGCACGGTCTTCAGCTCAATGTACCTGGCACCCATGAGCCATGCGGCAATAATATTCTGTGCCATCTGGGTATGAGGGCCGGCAGCGACTCCGAGGGGTGTTTGCAGCTTATGTCCGAAGAGCCTGGTGGCAAGGTAACTGTGAGCGTCAGGTACAAAGAACAGCTCTTCAGGGATCCCGAAGAGTGTTCCCCGGTTGTCAAGCTCGTTCAGAATGATCTTAAGGAGCTGTCTCAGTGGTACAGGATGGAATTTATCAGACATGAAAGGTGTGTACATTAGCGGTTATACAATCTCATCAGCACTTTCTCCGGCGTCATCGGCGCATCAAAGTATGTCTTTATGCCCGGCCTGAAGGCTTTTATGGCATTGCGCAGAGCAAAATAAGCTCCGATGCCGTACATGAACGGCGGTTCACCCACGGCTTTAGACCTGAATATACCCAGGTCAGGCCCGGAGGTCTCCAGGGCATGACACACAACACGTGCAGGGGCAGAGTAGATATCGGGAATCTTATATGTTGAGAGACTGTCTGACAACAATCTGCCGGTATCATCGTAGGAGACCTCCTCCATGGTCATCCATCCGATGCCCTGCATCACTCCTCCCTCAATCTGCCCTTTATCTATCACCGGGTTGAGACTGTTGCCGAAATCATGTATGATAAGCACATCGTCAATTTTGTAAGTACCTCTCAGACAGTCGAGTGTTACGGTGACTGCTGCGGTGCCATAGATGTGATATGCAAAGGGATGTCCTTTCTCCGTGCTCTTGTCAAAGAAGATATGAGGTGTGGAATAATGTCCGTTTTCTGTAAGTGAGACCCTGTTGAGGAATGCCCTCTGAACCAGTTTCTCCCATGTTGTTTCTGTCACAGTACCGTTTTTCACCACTGTCTCATTCCTGATCTCAATCTCATCACTGCTGCAGTGGTGTATAAGTGCTGCCGTCATCTTCAGTCTCACAAGGAGTTCTGTGCATGCAACAAGCAGGGCATTACCGTTCAGGTCGGCTCCGGAGCTTGCCGCCGTAGGTGATGTGTTAGCCACCCTGGTGGTGTTTGTAGACTCCATCTTCACTCTTCTGATGTCAACGGAGAAGACCCTGGCTGCCACCTGGGCAAGTTTTGTGTTCACTCCCTGTCCCATCTCCACGGCGCCGGTGCTGATCCCAATGCTGCCGTCCTGGTAGATGTGCACAAGGGCACGTGCCTGGTTCATTGAGGTGTTGGTGAATGAGAGACCGAAGCAGACGGGCATGAGAGCCATACCTCTTCTGAAGTTGGTATTCCTGCTGTTGAATTCAGAGATCTCCTTTTCGATCGATGGTATGTCGAACTTCTTCTGAAGCTCATCATAACATCTTTTGATATTTACGCAGGTGGCTGTCTGTCCGTACTGGAATTCATCATTTTCCCTGAGGAGGTTAGCCTTCTGTATGACATGGGCCGGCACTCCCAGCTCATCTGCTGCCCTGGCGATGGCAGCCTCAATAAGGAACATGCCCTGCGGTGCGCCGAAACCCCGGAAGGCAGTGTTGGGCGGCAGGTTTGTCCTGCAGCTGTGCACTGTCACCTCGCTGTTGGGAATATTGTATGCATTGGTAGAATGGAAGAGCGTTCGCTCCATAATAGCCGGTGAGAGGTCTGCTGCTGCCCCGCCGTTCTGGAACATGACAGCGGTGTAAGCTTTTATCTTATAGTCTTTTGTCAGTCCGATCCTGTAGTCAGAGCTGTAGGGATGGCGTTTGCCCGTCATTCGCATGTCATCAGGGCGGCTAAGGGTGATCTTTACCGGACGTTGCAGCAGGTATGATGCCAGTGCTGCCATGACTGCAGTGGCTGTTGCCTGGTCCTCTTTCCCTCCGAATGCGCCTCCCAGTCGTGTCACATCCACCTCTATATGATTCATGGAAATCCCCAGCACCCTTGCGGCCACTTTCTGTACCAGTGTCGGGCCCTGTGTTGAGGAGTGGATCTTTACAGATCCGTTTTCGGCGGGGTAAGCATATGCTCCCTGGGTCTCGAGATATAGGTGCTCCTGTCCGCCGGTGGAAGCAGAACCCTCGAAGATATGATCACACTCAGTCCATACCACCGAGGGGTCCCCTTTACGGAAGGTGCGTGAGGGAACGAGCAAATGGCCTTTCTGATATGCCTCACGCGGGTCAGTAATGACCTCCATCTTTGATGCTTCAAATTCAATAAGATCACGAGCCTGTATGGCAGTATGCTCATCCGAAGCAACGATCAGCGCCAGAGGCTGTCCCTGATAGTGTACTTCCCCCGCAGCAAAGAGTGGCTCATCGGCTATTATCCCGCCTATTTCATTTGTGCCGGGTATATCTTTCCAGGTGAAGATCCTTTCAACGCCGGGCAGCAACTGAGCCCTGGCAACATCAAGATGAGTGACGGTGGCATGAGCTTCAGGAGAACAAAAGACAATGCCGTGCAAGGTATTTTTCAGCACCGGTATATCATCAAGATAAATGGATCTCCCTGTTGTGTGGCTCACTGAATCTATGTTGTTCATAGCATATCAAGGCTTAGGTTAAGACTTTCCGGAAAGAGTTTCAGGAAATGGGCTGCCATCAGTTGCCGGAGCAGCAGTCTTTTGTACTCTGCGCTTCCCCGGACATCACTGATGGGGGAGATCTCATCCTGCATTATTTTATTGGCTTCCCTGATGATATCAGGTGAAAGCCTTTTACCCAGGAAGTACCTGCTTGTCTTATGCAGCAAAAGCGGTACCGGGCTTACTCCGCCGGCAGAGAGTGAGCATTGTGTTATAGTTCCCTCTTTCAGGGTAATCCGCAGGGCGCTGTTCACACTGGCAATGTCAAGGTGCATCCTCTTGCTGACCTTTTCAAAGCTGAACAGGGCATTGTCAGGCTTGCAGTCAAAGGCTACGGTTTTTATTATTTCATTTTTGCCAAGATCAGTTTTTTTATAGCCGAGGAAGAAGTCCTTCAGAAGTACTCTCCTTTCACCCTCCGGCCCTTCCAGTATCACCTCGCTGTCAAGGGCAAGGAGCATAATTGTGAGATCACCAATAGGTGAAGCATTAACGATATTACCTCCAAAGGTTGCCATATTCCTTACAGATTCGGAAGCGACGAGTTTAAGAGAGGAGGCTGTCCCGGGGATGATTTTTTTCAGTTCCTGCGACTTCATTGCCTCGCTGATTGTTGTGGCGGCACCGATGAAACACCTTCCGTCAGTAACTCTGATACCCCTGAGGTCCTCCCTGTCATTCAGCGGAGTTACAACGGCTTTGCGTATTTCCTCTGCCTTTTGTACCATCAGGTCAGTGGCGCCGGCTATTTTATAATCACCGCCCTCTGCCGGCGGGACAGATACTGCAATTTCTGCAAGCATTTCAGGAACACTGAGAAAATACTCCGGAAGATGTCCCTGCCTGACGAGCCATCCCACCGGGTCATTTATCTCGCGGTCCTTAAGGATGTCAGCGACAGCTTCTGCCGCCTTCTCTATAGTCTTGTATCCGGTGCAGCGGCATATATTTCCGCTGACGGATGCTATGGCTGACTCTGCTGTCAGCTTTTCCGCTGTCAGGCTGGCGGCAGTGAGTGACATTACGAATCCCGGGGTACAGAATCCGCACTGGGTGGCTGAGTGGTCTACAATAGCTTTCTGAGCCGGTATAAGATGCTTACAGTTAAGTCCCTCAATTGTGACAATATGTTTGCCGTGAGCATTAATAAGAGGAGTAAGACAGGAAACCACACTCTTATATTCAGTCACTCCCTTTTCCGGGGTACCCATCAGCACAGTGCAGGCTCCGCAGTCGCCCTCGCGACATCCTGTTTTTGTGCCCGTGAGCCCCTTTTCGTACCTGATAAAGTCGAGGAGAGAGGATCCGGGAGCCTCATCGGTTTGGATCTTCTCATTATTCAGGATGAATGTTATCATCTGACAAAGATAAACCAAACGGGATTTAATATAACTTTACTTGCCAACAAATGAAAAAATAGAAATGGAAAATATCTATCAGAAAATCAATGAACTCTCAGAAAAATACAGGGATTATACTGCTGAAAACCTTTCGAGACTGATAAAAATAAAAGCTTTGACCGGACAGGAAAAGGAAGTGCAGCTGGAGTTAAAGAGACAGTTGGAGGAGGCAGGCATTGATGAAGTAATAATTGACGGCCTGGGGAATGTGATTGGCAGGATGGGCAGCGGAAGCAAGATCCTGGCCATTGACGGCCATATGGACACCGTTGACGTGGGGAGTCTGGAAAACTGGAGTTTTGATCCGCTGGGTGGCGAGATCAGGGACGGATTCGTTCACGGTCGCGGCTCTGTTGACCAGCGCGGAGGAGCTGCCGCATTCGTGACCTCGGCACGCATTCTTAAGGAGCTTGCCTTTGACAGGGACCTCACCATATATTTCGTGGGCAGCGTGATGGAGGAAGACTGTGACGGTCTCTGCTGGAAGTACATCATTGAGGAGGATAAGATCATTCCGGACCTTGTAATCAGCACAGAGCCCACAAACCTCGGAATATACAGGGGTCAGAGAGGAAGGATGGAGATGCAGGTTCATTTTTACGGGGTCTCATCACACGGTTCTGCCCCTGAACGCGGCAAGAATGCCATTTACATGGCTTCACGGGCTGCCCTGGAGATAGAGAAACTGAATGAGAGGCTTCCCTATGACGAGTTCCTCGGCAAAGGCAGTATAACGATTACTGAGATAATTTCAAAAAGCCCCTCACTGTGCGCAGTGGCTGACTACGCACGGATACATATTGACAGACGGCTGACGGCAGGTGAGACACAGGAGTCAGCCATAAGAGAGATAGAAGAGATCGTCAGCGGCGTTAAGGCCAGGATAGATACTCTGCACTACTCTGAGAAGGCCTATACCGGCCTGGAATATGGCATGGACAAATATTATCCCACCTGGGTGACCGATGAGAACCATGCATCTGTGACCGGCGGTGTCAGTGTCTTCAGGAAATTATTTGGCAAAGAGCCCAGGGTCGATAAGTGGACTTTCTCTACCAACGGGATTATGACCTGCGGAATACATAAGATACCTACCATAGGTTTTGGTCCGGGCAACGAGGTGCTTGCCCATGCCCCCGATGAAAAGGTGCCTGTCAGTGACCTCGTTGCCGCATCAGCCTTTTATGCGGCTTATGCCTGGGAGGCAGGTGACATATTATAATCGGAAATGACAGAAGTTTTAATAGAATAGTAACAGGATAAAAATGGATCTGAACGATAAGATTGAAGGGTTGTGCAAGGCAGCTCCCGGATTGTACCAACGTGATTTTCTGCTTACATGGGAGAAGAGCGAAAGCGACCTGAAAATTGTACTTGACGTGGCGGAAGTGCTCAGGGAAATGAGGGCAGCGAATATCTCCCCGAGAGTCTTTGACTCCGGTCTTGCCATCTCAAACTTCCGTGACAACTCAACGCGCACGCGTTTTTCATTTGCCTCGGCCGCCAACCTGCTGGGGCTGGCGGTTCAGGATCTCGATGAGCAAAAGTCGCAGATAGCTCACGGTGAGACAGTGCGTGAGACGGCAAACATGATCTCGTTTCTCTCTGATTTCATAGGCATACGTGATGATATTTTTCTTGGCGAGGGCAACAGGTATATGCGTGAGGTTGGCGCCGCCCTTGATGAGGGGTTCAGTGAGGGGGTGCTGCCGGTGCGCCCGGGAATAATAAACCTGCAGTGCGACATGGATCATCCCACGCAGTCACTGGCAGACCTGATGCATCTTCGTGATCTCTACGGTTCCCTTGACAGTCTCAGGGGCAAGAAGATAGTGATGAGCTGGGCCTATTCGCCCAGCTATGGCAAACCGCTCTCGGTGCCTCAGGGTATCATAGCCCTCATGTCACGGTTCGGAATGAATATTGAGCTGGCATACCCCGAGGGTTACGGTCTTATTCCGGAGATCATTGATATAGCAGGTCAGAATTCAAAGAAGAGCGGCGGATCATTCACTGTCAGCCACTCCATGGAAGAAGCTGTGAAAGATGCTGATATTGTCTATCCCAAGAGCTGGGCACCGTACCATATAATGCAGCAACGTACCGAGCTGCTGAAGAGATCCGACAAAGCCGGGCTGAAAGAGCTGGAGCAGGCCTGCCTGGCCAGTAATGCCAGGTTCACCAACTGGGAGTATGATGAGGCGAAGATGAAAATGACAGCGAAGGGTAATGCACTTTATATGCACTGCCTGCCTGCAGATATCAGCGGGGTGTCATGTGAGAGGGGCGAAGTCAGTGCTGCTGCCTTTGAACATTACAGGTTAAGTACATACCGTGAGGCGGGGTTCAAACCCTATATCATTGCTGCTATGATGTTTACAAACAGGTTTGCTAACCCGGGAGAAGTACTGAAAGAGATTCTTGTACGCAGCAGGAAGAGGGTGGGTTAAACCTGATAATAACGGTACATATGCCGCATCATGCTGCCTCTTTGCGTGTCAGCCTCCGATGGTACGGAATAAATATTTACCGTTTGCGGCCTGTTCGGTCATAATACCGTTTTCAATTATCACCCTGCCACCAGCTATTACCCGGTCAG